>DASZRI010000186.1:0-1762 GCA_035549215.1 Gemmatimonadaceae bacterium
CCGCAGGCGGCGCGCCACGGCGCCGAGGAGCGACTGCGCCTCCGGAACCCGGGCGAGCAACGCGCCACCCAGGTACGCGACGCCATACAGCGCGATCACCGCGACCCCGCCGGTCATGCGGCCGAGGCGCATGACGCTGCCCTGCGCCATCACGGCGATCCCCGCGGCCGCCACGGCCAGGGCCCAGAGCGTGATCGTATAGCGGGCAGTGAGCCCGGTGACGCCGATGCGGGCGTTCATCCGGGAGCGCAGGAGCGTGAACTCGAGCCACGCCGCGAGGCCCGCCGATGCCGTGAGCCCTGCCGTGCCCCATCGCGGGTCGACGCCCAGCCAGCGTGGCACCACGAACGCCCCGACGACGCCGAGCACGGTGGTCGCCGCCACGCGCATGATCGCGAAGCGCAGCGGCGTGCGCGTGTCGCGCAGGGCGTAGTAGGTCGAGGAGTAGAGGCGCCCGAGCGTCCCGCCCACGAGCCCCACCGCCGACCCGCAGAGCACGCCCCAGGTGTACACGGAATCCAGCGCCGTGAAGCGCCCGTGCTCGAAGAGCAGCCGCGCGAGCACGTCGCCGAGGGCGAGGAATGCCACCGCCGAAGGGACGACAAAGAATGCGATGCGCCGCAGCCCGGCATCGAGCCGGCCGCGCAGGGCGGCGGACGCGTCCCCCTCGATCACCCCGGAGCGGGCCATCTCCGGCAGCTCGGCCGCCGAGATCGCCATGCCGAACACGCTGACGGGCAGGTTGTAGAGGGTGGTGGAGTAGGCGAAGACCGTGACCATCCCCTCCGGCAGGAAGCTGGTGAGGAACTGGTCGATGTAGCTGCTGAGCTGCACGACGCCGCGGCTCACGAACGCCGGGCCGAAGTTGCGGAGCACCTCGCGCACATGCGCAGAGCTGCGGGACAGTCGAATCCGCACCTCGGGGGCCACGCGGCGGACCACAGGAAGCTGGATGAGGAGCTGCAGCGCGCTGCCGACGACGGATGCCCATGCGAGGTACACGGCCACCCGTGCCTTGTCCGGATGGCGTCCCCACACGATCAGCGCGACGATCATCGCGACGTTCCACGCGATGGGCGCTGCGTAGGACACCAGGAACTTCCGGTGCGAGTTCAGCACGCCAAGGCACCACGCGGAGAGCACGAGCAGCCCGGCACCGGGGAACAGGACGCGCGTCAGCGCGATCGTCAGGTCGCGACGCTCCCCCGAAAAGCCGAAGGCGACGACGTAGATCAGCCACGGCGCGGCCAGCACGCCGACGAGCACGAACACCGACACGGCGAGCGCGAGGATCGCCGCGACGGCGCCCGCGACGCGATCTGCCTCGCGCTCGTCACCCTCCGCCAGGAGCCGCGCGTACACGGGGATGAACGCGGCGGACAACGCGCCTTCCCCGAACAGGTTCTGCAGCAGGTTCGGGATCTTGAACGCCGCCACAAATGCATCCGACGCCACGCCGGCGCCGAGGTACCGCGCCATCAGCGATTGGCGCAGCAGCCCGAGCACGCGCGATCCGAGGATGCCCGATGCCACGAGCACCGAGGCCTTGCCGGTGCTGCGGCGCGGCGCGTGCCTTGAGGTGACGGGGCGCGGTTCAGCGCTCACGGGTGAGCCGATGCACCGCCGGCGACCAGCGCGGCTGCGTGCGCGTCCGCCTGTCGCCGCATCGCGGCCCAGAGCCCGTCGCCATAGCGCACGAGGAACGGGATGAAATTCAGCGCGCGTTCCTGGGGCACGCGTTCGGGAAGCAGCGCGTCACGCG
>DASZRI010000187.1:0-4802 GCA_035549215.1 Gemmatimonadaceae bacterium
AACGCCGGCTGGACGGACCGGCCGAGCTGCGCTTTGGCGGCGTGACGGTGGCGTTCCGTCCGGCCGGTGCTGCGAAGCCGGCCAAGGGCACGCGCGTCCTCGAGGCGCGTCCGACCGCGGCGGCCGCGGCGACGCCCGCACCGTCCGAATCGAAGAAGGGCGGCATCCCCGCCTGGGTCTGGATCCTCGTTGCGCTCGTCATTGCGGCTGGCGCGTACTTCGTCGTGAAGGGGTAATGGTCAGGCTGCTACACGCCGCGCGGACGGATGTGGGAATGATCCGGTCCGGCAACGAAGACAACTTTGCCGTCGACCTCAACGCCGACCGCGGCGTGTTCATGGTCGCGGACGGCATGGGCGGCCACGCCGCGGGCGAGGTGGCCAGCGAGATGGCCGTGCAGATCGTGCTGCGCGAGTTGACCGCGCTCCACGACATCAGCGCTGCGACGGCGGGGCAGCAGGTGGCGCAGGCCCTGCGCCACGCCAATCGCGCGATCCACGACCGCACGCTCACCGAGGTGGACAAGCAGGGGATGGGGACGACTGCGTCCGTCCTGCTGCTCTCCGGCTCGCGCTACCTGATTGGCCAGGTGGGCGACTCCCGCGTCTACCTGCTGCGCGACGGCGCGCTGGTGCAGCTTACCAAGGACCACTCGTACGTGCAGGAGCAGGTGGACCTGGGGAACCTGACGCCCGAGCAGGCGCGGTATCACCCCTACAGCAACGTGATCACGCGCTGCGTGGGGGCGAGCCCCGACGTGGAGCCCGACGTGTACACCGGCGAGGTGCGCGTGGGCGACGTGTACCTGGTGGCGAGCGACGGGCTCACCGGGATGGTGGACGACCGTCGCCTGGCCCAGCTCCTGATGGCGCGGTCCGCACCCGAGCGGAAGGTGGCGGCGCTCATCTCCGAGGCGAACGGCCGCGGCGGGCTGGACAACATCACGGCCATCGTCGTGCACGTGGAGTCCGGCGACGAGGGGCGTCCCGAGGCGCGCACGACCGAGATGCGCACCGTCACCGAGGCGTGATGAGCGACGCCGAGACGGTCGCCAGCGTCGCCGAGCTCTACCTGGGGAACATCCTGTACGCCATGGAGCTCGCGGCGATGAGCCTGGAGGCGCAGGGCAAGCCAGACGATGCGGCGTACTATCGCGGCATCGCGCGCAAGCTGGCTGAGGCGCGCGGCCGGGAGACGCGGAAGGACGGGGAGTAGGGCAGGGGCGAGGGCGCGCCGCTCCTACTGCAGCACGCGTCCCGACGAGAGCCGCGCGCGCACCTCGTCCCGCGGCGACCGCAACAGCCGCAGCAGCGGCTCGCGCGGAATGGACGCCCGGTTCGCCGTGAACACGCGCAGCCACCGCGCCGAGCGATAGAGCTCCTGGGACAGCTTGGGCAGGTTGATCGCGCCGGCCCACCCTTCGGCGGTCAGGCGGCGCACGCTGCCGTCACGCCGCAGCACGGGGATGTCGAGCCCGAGCATCTCGGTCTTGGCGGGAAAGTCGATCAGCACGTCGCCCGGCTGCAGCCCGAGCTCGCGCGCCAGGGCATCCTCCACCGCCGCGACGAGCGGCAGGTCCTCGGCGATCCACTCGGCCTCGCCCTCGACGAGGTCGGCGGCCGCGCACTCGAAGGAACGCTTGTGCAGCCGGCGCTCGCGCAGGGCCTCGAGCAGGCGCGACGGGCGATGGCGGGCGAGCTCGCTGAGCAGCCCCTCGTCAGTGAATTGCGAGAGGGCGCCGGCATCGAGCACACCAGCCGCGAGCGCGTCGGCGACGAGGCGCTTGTACATTGCCGTCGCGCTGCGCACGCCGTGGTGCCAGTACACGTTGCGGTACATCTGGTACTTGGCGAAGAGCAGCGACTCGAGCGCCGCGAGCCCCTTCTCGATGATCCCGATGCGCTCGGTGCCGGATTCCGGGTCGCGGACGACGGTGAGCGAGTGAAGCAGCCGGTCGGCGTCCACGGCGCCGTACGTGACGCCGCACATGAACGCGTCGCGTCGGAGGTACTCGATCTTGTCGAGGTCGAGCGAGCCGGAGATGAGGCCCTGCAGCGGGCTGGCGCTCTCGCCGCGGACGAGGGCGATGACGCGCGCCGGGGCGTCGGCGCCGATCGTCGACGTGAGCAGCCCGGCGAGCGGGCCCGCCGTCACGAGCTGGCGGGCGACTTCCTCGTGGTGCAGCGCGCCGATCTCCTCGAGCGCGTGCGAGAACGGGTAGTGCCCGATGTCGTGCAGCAGCGCGGCGGCGCGGACGATGAGCGCGTCCTCGCGCGCCGGACCCTCCAGGGCGCCCTGCTCCTCGAGCAGGGCGAGCGCACGGCGCGCGAGGTGGTAGGTGCCGAGGGCGTGCTCGAAGCGCGTGTGCGTGGCGCCGGGATACACGAGATACGCGAGCCCGAGCTGGCGGACATTGCGCAGCCGCTGGAAGGCGGGCGTGTCGATCAGCCGGACCGCGAAGGGTTCGACGGAGATCGTGTTCCAGAGCGGGTCGCGGAAGGAGGGCATATCAGGGGGAAACAGCGCAGGACCGGGTACTGCGCAAGACCGGGTACTGCGCAGGACCGAGAACGGCGCAGGGCCGAAACTGCGAACTGATGACGGCAGACGGCGAACCGCAACAGACGAGACTGCGGACTGCAAACTGCGCACGGCGAACTGCGTACCGCGAACTGCGTACCGCAAACCGCGCACGGCGAACTGCGTACCGCGAACTGCGTACCGCGAACTGCGTACCGCGCCCTCTCCTTACAACCTACCGCGGCCGACTGACACCGCCAACACGAAGGCGGCGAGGGGAACCATCCCCCCGCCGCCTTCCTGACTTGCCTCTCACCTCTGGGCAGTTTCGCAGTACCGGCTCTGCGCAGTACCCGGTCGTGCGCCGTTATCGGCCCTGCGCCGTTCCCGGTCCTGCGCCCTTCACGTCATCCCCCACCTTGTCCGCGAACTTCCTGAAGTTCTCGGTGAACATGCCGGCCAGCTTCGCCGCCTGTGCGTCGTAGGCCGCCTTGTCCGCCCACGTGTTGCGCGGCTTCAGGATCTCGGCGGGCACGTTCGGGATCTCCGTCGGCACGTGCAGCCCGAACACCGGGTCGGTTTCCGTCTCGGCGTGCGCCAGCTCACCGTGCAGCAGTGCGTGGACCATGGCGCGCGTGTACTTGAGCTTCATGCGCGATCCCACGCCGGCGGGGCCGCCGGTCCAGCCCGTGTTCACCAGCCACACGTCGGACCCGTGCTTGTCGAGCAGCTCGCCCAGCATCTCGGCGTACTTGGTCGGGTGCCAGACGAGGAACACCGCGCCGAAGCACGACGAAAACGTCGCCTGCGGGTCGGTGACGCCGCGCTCGGTGCCGGCGACCTTGGCCGTGTAGCCGGAGAGGAAGTAGTACATCGCCTGCGCGCGCGTCAGCTTGGCGATCGGCGGCATGACGCCGAACGCATCGGCGCACAGGAACACGATGTTCTTCGGGTGGCCGCCGCGCCCTTCCGGCACGTGGTTGCGGATGTAGTGCAGCGGGTACGACGCGCGCGTGTTCTCGGTGATGGACTGGTCCTCGAACTTCACCTTCCGCGTCACCGGGTCGAGCACGACGTTCTCGAGGATCGTGCCGAACATCTGCGTCGTCGCATAGATGTCGGGCTCGCCCTCGGGGGAGAGGTTGATCACCTTGGCGTAGCAGCCGCCCTCGTAGTTGAACACGCCGTCCGGCGCCCAGCCGTGCTCGTCGTCGCCGATCAGGTAGCGGTGCGGGTCGGCGGAGAGCGTCGTCTTGCCGGTGCCGCTGAGGCCGAAGAAGAGCGCCGTGTCGTGCTGCGGGCCGATGTTCGCCGAGCAGTGCATGGAGAGCACGCCCTGCTTGGGCATGTAGTAGTTCATGACCGTGAACATCGACTTCTTGAGCTCGCCGGCGTAGCGCGTGCCGCCGATGAGGATCATGCGCCTGGCCAGGTTGAGCACGATGAACGTGCCCGTGCGCGTGCCGTGGCGGGCCGGGTCGGCCTGCATCTCGGGCGCGTGCAGCACGGTGAAGTTCGGCGCGAACGACGCCAGCTCGCTCAGCTCGGGGCGGATGAACATGTTGCGCACGAACGCCATGTGCCACGCGTTCGGCGACACGTAGCGGACCGAGAGGCGATAGGCCGGGTCGGCGCCGCAGTACAGGTCCTGCACGAACAGGTCGCCCTGTGCGCCGAGGTGGGCGCGAACGTCGCCCAGGAGCACCTCGAAGTGCTCGGGCGACATCGGCTGGTTCACCGTGCCCCAGTCCACGTCGGCGTCGATGGACGGGTCCTTGACCAGGAACTTGTCCTTGGGGGATCGGCCGGTGTGCGGCGTGGTCACGGAGGCAAAGGGCCCCATGTCCGCCAGCGTGCCCTCGCCGCGGCGCACCGCCGCCTCGATGAGCTGCGGGGCCATCAGGTTCCAGTGCACGGCGCCGGTGGGCGTGATGCCCTGCGCGGTGAGTCCCTGCGCGTGGTCAGCCTTCGCTTGCGTTGCCATCAGTCTAGAGCCTCGAGAAGATCGTCTGGGTCGAGCCGTTCCCGGCTGGTGCCGCGGAGCTGCCGGGGCGCGAGCGCTCCAGCGCGTCCACGACCGCCACCGCGGCCATGTTCACGATGTCCTGGACGTCGGCGCCGCGCTCCAGCACGTGCACCGGCCGGCGCATGCCCACCAGGATCGGTCCGATCGCGGTGGCGCCTCCCAGGTGATGCAACAGCTTGTACGCAATGTTGCCAGCGCTCAGGTTCGGGAAGATCAGCACGTTGGCCGACTCCCGCAGGGCGCTGAACGGATAGTC
>DASZRI010000188.1:0-1560 GCA_035549215.1 Gemmatimonadaceae bacterium
CCCGCCCAGACCGCGCCCGCGCCCGCGCCGGCACCCGTCGCCAAGGTGATTTCCGCCGGCACAGCCATCGCCATGACGTCCGGCTCGCGCGTCTGCACGTCCACGAACAAGGTGGGTGACAAGATCACGGCGACGGTCACGAACCCGATCACGGGCTCTGGCGGCGCCACGATTCCCGCTGGCGCGCGCGTCGTGCTGGAAGTCACGGACGTGAAGCCCGGCGACACGCCGGAGAGCAGCTGGATCCTGCTGCGCGCCACGTCGGTGTACATCAACGGCGTGTCGTACCCGGTGAGCGGCGACGTGGCGACCACCACGCCGCTCGAGCGCACGCAGGCGCCCAACTCGGGCGCGTCGGACAAGGAAAAGGTCATCGGCGGCGCGATCGTCGGCGGCCTGCTCGGCCAGCTCCTGGGCCACAACACCAAGGGCACGGTGATCGGCGCCGCGGCCGGTGCGGCCACGGGCGCCGCGGTCGCCCACGCGCAGCACAGCTTCCAGGCGTGCATGCCCGAGGGCGCCTCGCTCACGCTCACGCTGTCCGGGCCGGTGACGATGAGCTGAACGCGGAGCGCTACATTACGTCCATGGACCTCCGCTATCCCATCGGGCGCTTCGAGCGCCCCGCCGAGTACACGCCGGAAGTGCGTGCGCAGTGGATCGAGCAGCTCGCGCAGGCACCCGCCAACCTGCGCGCGGCCGTGCGCGGGCTGAACGACGCGCAGCTCGACACGCCCTACCGCCCCGACGGCTGGACGGTGCGCCAGCTCGTGCACCACATGCCGGACAGCCACATGAACGCATACATGCGCTTCCGGCTCGCCCTCACCGAGGACACGCCGACCATCAAGCCGTACTCCGAGGCGCGGTGGGCGCAGCTCCCCGATGCGCGTTCCGCGCCGGTGGACAGCTCGCTCGCGCTCCTCGACGCGCTGCACCAGCGCTGGGTGCTGCTCCTCCGCGCCATGACGCCGGACGACTTCGCGCGCGCTGTCGTGCACCCGGAGCGCCCTGCGCCGATGACGCTCGACACCATGCTCGGCGTCTACGCGTGGCACGGCCGGCACCACGTCGCGCACATCACCGCGCTGCGCGAGCGCGAGGGCTGGCGCTGACGCTCCTCGTCACGCCGCGCGCGTGATCCATGTCACGCGCTTAACACGTGCATCGGGATCGTCGTCCACCGGGGTGAATGACGCGACGCATGCGTCACGCACGAACCGCAATCCAGGAGGGACGACCATGCTGCACGCGAGAACGCTGGCGCTCGGCGCCGCACTGGCGATGGGAATGGGAACCGCGCGCGTGGCGCGGGCACAGGACACGGCACAGGCCGCCACGGCCGCGCAGCACGACCGGCGCGCGGATCGCCGCGACCTGCGGCGCGACAACCGGGACATCACGCGGGACACGCGCGACATCCGCGGCGATCGTCGCGACGCCACCCAGGACTCGCGGACCGCTGCGGCCGACCGGCGCGCCGCCCGACGCGACCTGGCGCAGGGCGACAGCACCGCGGCCCGCCGCCTGGCCCGCGCGGCCCACCGCGACTCGGTGGAC
>DASZRI010000189.1:0-2381 GCA_035549215.1 Gemmatimonadaceae bacterium
GAGCAGGTAGAGCGGACGGTTGTTCGCGCCGCGCCGCGCGTTCTCCTCCAGCACCAGGTCGCAGATCTCGGCCAGCATCTTTTCGCTGAACAGCGTACCGGTGGGGTTGGAAGGCGAGTTGAGCGCGAGGAGCGTGGCGCCGCGGACCGCCTCGCGCAGCATGGCGGCGGTTGGCAGGAAGTCGGTGCTCGCGTCGCAGGGCACCTCGACGGCGTTGGCGCCGACGATGCGCGCGTAGTGGTTGTTGTTCCAGCTCGGCACCGGGTACACGACGCGCTCGCCCTCGTTCACGACCGTCATGTACGCGCCGTAGATCACGGGGCGGCCGCCGGAGGTGACGATGACGTTGGACGTGTCGTATTCGAGGCCGAGCCAGCGCCGGTAGAACTCCACCACGGCCTTGCGCAGCTCGGGCACGCCCGGCGACGGCGGGTAGTTCGTCTCGCCGTGCTGGATGTAGTCCACGGTGGACCGGGCCAGGCGCTCCGGGATCCGGAATTCCTTTGGGGAGAAGTCGCCCACGGTCAGGTTGCAGACGGGGCGGCCCTGGGCCATGAGCTCGCGCACTTCGGCCGCGATCTTGAGGATCTCCGAGCCGATGAGGCCGCGCGCGAGGTTGGAAAGCCGGATGGTCACTGCTGGTCTCCTTGGCCCTGAAGCTTTGCCTGGCGCACCATCTGCCGCACGTCGGCGGCCATCTGGTACGCGTCGAATACGTAGCCCTGCTTGATGGTCCACCGCACGCCGCCGCGGTGCACCGGCTTGCCGTCCACCATCTCGTCATGTCCCATGGCGTACAGCACCTTGAAGTTGTGCAGCGGGTTGCCGTCCACGATCGCGAGGTCGGCGTCGAACCCGGGGCGCACGACGCCGGTGTGCGTGAGGCCGAGCAGCCTGGCGCCGTTGGACGTGGCGTGCTGGATGACCTCGATCGGGTGGAAGCCCGCTTCCTGCTGCATCTCCATTTCGCGGATGGTGGTGAAGCCGTACACGGCGTAGATGAAGCCGGCGTCCGACCCCACCGTGACGTTGCCGCCGCGCGCCGCGTACTCGCGCACCCACTGCATCCAGATGCGGTAGTTGTTGTGCCACATCACCTCGTCGGCGGTGGTCCAGTCGGACTGGTACGACCCGTGCCGCCGCGGATCCGGGGTGAAGAAGCGCAGCAGCGCCGGATGCGTATACTCGCGGAACCACGGATAGTTCTGCGCGCGCATCAGGTCGCGGTTGGCCTCGTAGATGGCGAAGGTCGGGTCCCAGGTGACGTGGTGCGCAAGCATGGTGTCGAGCACCGCGCTCAGGCGCTTGGGGTCGGCCTGGCGCCAGATGTCGCCGCCCCAGCGGAAGCGGTCGGCCTCGTTGTCGTAGTTGTAGTAGTCGGGAAAGTCCTGCGGCCCCGGGGTGGCGGCGTCGGGGATGCCGTACCAGTGCTCGATGGAGGCGACGCCGAGCTGCGAGGCGCGGATGGCGTCGGTCTCCTGGATCTTCATGTCGGTGGCGATGGGCAGGCCGAGCTTGTGGGCCTCGTCGGAGATCGCGTCCCACACGTCGGGGCGATTGATGAAGACCTTGAGCCCCTGGCCGCCGATGGCCTTCACGTGGCGGATCTGCGCGCGCACGGAATCGGGATACTCGGACTGCACGACCACGTACGGGATGATCGTGGGGGCCGAGATGCGATTCTCGGCGCTGAGCCTGGCGTAGTGGACGATGGTGTCCGGGCCGTCCATGGAGCCCGGGTCGCGGATGGTGGTGATGCCGTGGGCGAGCTGGAGCTTGAACTCGTAGTCCCTGGGCAACGGCAGGCCGCCGCGCACGAACTGGATGTGCGCGTGGACGTCGATGATGCCGGGCATGACGTACATGCCGGTGGCGTCGATGACGCGGTCGTACTTGCCGCCGCCGGCCAGGCCGGGCATGGCGCTGCCCGACTCGGGCACGGGCACCGCGGCGTACACGCCGGTGATGGTCTTGCCCTCGATGACGATGTCCACCGGGCCGCGCGCCGGGTTGCCGGCGCCGTCGATGACCATCGCGTTGCGGATGAGGAGCCGGTTGTAGCGGACGCCGCTGGACGGGGCGGCGGGCTGGGCGAGGGCGGCCGTGGGCGCGACCGTGGTGGTGCACACGACGGCGAGCGCGCCGGCGAGCGCGAGCAGTGGAGCACGCATGGTGGACCTCGTGGGGGGAGGATGCGGGCGATGGAGCGACGGGCGGCGCAGCCGGCGGGGAGACCGGTGGCCAGACGGAAGATGGTTACGGCGCGCCGCGCGGGGAAGCGGCGGTCGCCGAAATATCACAAATATGATGTCGCCGGGACGTGACGGCGCCCGTCAGGGGCCGACGGGCGTCACCGCATCGGGGCGCAGCACGACCAGTTC
>DASZRI010000190.1:0-4439 GCA_035549215.1 Gemmatimonadaceae bacterium
GGAATCCGCAGGCGTGTCTGGAATCCGACCAGGTTCCACATCTGCCCGGCGCGGTCTTCCATGCGCAGCTGCACGACGGCGTACGGGCGGCGCCCGGTGCGCGGGTCGGTGAGCCCCACCGGCTTCATCGGCCCGAAGCGCAGCGTCTCGCGCCCGCGACGCGCCATTTCCTCCACCGGCATGCACCCCTCGAAGTACGGGACGCCGTCGAAGTCGTGGCCCTGGTGCTGGTCCGCCGCCACCAGCGCGTCAATGAACGCCTCATACTCCTGGCGCGTCATCGGGCAGTTGAGGTACGCCCCCTCGTCCGCGCCGTCCATCGTTTCCTTGTCGTACCGCGACGCGCGGAACACGACTGAATCGTCAATGGAGTCGCGCGCGATGATCGGTGCGATGGCATCGTAGAACGCGAGGGACTCGACGCCCAGTCGCACGCGGATGGCCTCGGCCAGCGCGTCGGAGGTAAGCGGCCCGGTGGCGATGATGCCCGGAGACGGAATGGCCGTCGCCTCGCCGCGCTCGACCGAAATGCGCGGGTGCGCGGTCACGCGGTCGTGCACGGCCGCCGAGAAGATGTCGCGGTCCACGGTGAGCGCACTGCCGCCGGGTACGCGTGCCTGGTCGGCGGCCCACAGCACGAGCGAGCCGAGCAGCCGCATCTCGGCCTTGAGCAGGCCATGCGCGTTGCTCGTCTCGGTGCTCTTGAAGGTGTTGGAGCAGACCAGCTCGGCCAGCCGGTCGGTCTTGTGCGCGGGCGTGCCGCGCACGGGGCGCATCTCGTGGAGCACGACATCGTGCCCGCGCTCCGCGAGTTGCCAGGCGGCCTCGCTGCCCGCGAGGCCGCCGCCGATGACATGGATGGGAGAAGGCGTCACGGCTGCAAGTTAGCGCAGGCCGCCCGCTTCTCCCAAGCACTCACCCCACCAGCGCCTCCGCCTCGGACGCCTCGGGCTTCGGCGCGTCCCACTCGTTGCCGCACTTGAGGCACTTGCGATACTCCCCGCGCGCCTTGGTGGACTTCATCTCCGCACCCAGGTATCCGCACTCCGGGCACTTCTCGGCGACCGGCTTGTTCCACGCGACGAAGTCACACGTCTCGTTGGCGCACGCGTAGAACGCGGTGCCGCGCTTCTTCGACCGGCGCTCGACGAGCTCGCCGCCGTCCTTCGGGCAGAACACGCCCGTGGGCATGGACTTCGTGCCGCGGCACTTGGGGAAGGTGCTGCACCCCAGGAACTCGCCCGAGCGCCCCTGCCGGACGACCATCGGCTTGCCGCACAGCGGGCACGGAATGTCCGTCATGCGCGGCTTGGCCTTCTCGCCCTTGATCGGCCGCGTGTACTTGCAGGTCTTTGGGTGGTTCTCACATGCCAGGAACGGCCCGAAGAACCCGCCCCGCGGCTCGAGGCGGCCGCCGCATTCCGGGCACCGCTCGTTCGCCAGGTTCGACAGGTCGTGCGCCGCCGCGATGAGCGCCGGCGCATCCACGGCGCTGAAGCGCTTCGCGAACGGGCCGTAGAACTCGCTGAGCACCTTGCGCCAGCCGAGCTCGCCCTCCTCCACCTTGTCCAGCTCGGTCTCCATCTCGGAGGTAAAGCCGACATTGAAGATGTCGGGGAACTGCTTCACCATCACCTTCTCCACCGTCTCGCCGAGCTCGGTGGGGAAGAAGCGGCGCTGCTCCAGGTTCACGTAGCGGCGGTCCGCCAGCACGGAGATGATGGACGCGTACGTGGACGGGCGCCCGATGCCGAGCTTCTCCAGCTCCTTGACCAGGCTCGCCTCCGAGAAGCGCGGCGGCGGCTCGGTGAAGTGCTGCGACGGCGTGATGCTGCGCACCGGCACCTGCTCGTTGCGCTCGATCACGGGCAGCGCCTGCTCGTCCTCCAGCGTCTTGTGCTCGCCGTCCTCGCGCGCCTCCTTGTACAGCGCCAGGAAGCCCGGGAACTTGATCGTGCTGCCGGTGGCGCGGAACAGGTAGCTGCGGCGGCCGATGTCCGGCTGCGACGAGGCCGCGATGTCGAAGTCCACGGTCGTCGTGTCGAACACCGCCGGCGTCATCTGCGACGCCATGAAGCGCTGCCACACGAGCTGGTACAGCTTGAACTGGTCGGGCGTGAGGTACTTCTTCACGTCCTCCGGCCGGCGCGCGGGATCCGTGGGACGCACACCTTCGTGTGCGTCCTGCGCATTCTTCGCCTTGCCGTCGCCGTAGAGCTGCGGCGACGCCGCGACGTAGTCCTTGCCGAACGCATCGCGCAGGAAGTCGCGCGCGGCCACGGCCGCGCTCTCCGCCACGCGCGTCGAGTCGGTGCGCATGTACGTGATCAGGCCCACCGCGCCCTCGCTGCCGAGCTCGATGCCTTCGTACAGGTCCTGCGCCACGCGCATCGTGCGCTTGGAGCCGAACGAGAGCTTCTTGGCCGCCTCCTGCTGCAGCGTGGAGGTGGTGAACGGCGCCGACGGGTTCTTGCGGCGCTCGCGGCGCTTGACGTCGGTGACGCCGAACGCCTTGCGGCCCTTGAGGTCGGACAGGATCCGGTCGGCTTCCGCCTGGTTGTGGATCTCGGGCTTCTTGCCGTCCACGTGGTGCAGCTTGGCCGTGAACTGCTGCCCCGCCTTCTCGAGCAGCGCCTCGACCGTCCAGTACTCCACGGGCTTGAACGCACGGATCTCGCGCTCGCGCTCCACGATGAGGCGCAGCGCGACGGTCTGCACGCGCCCCGCCGAGATGCCCTTCTTCACCGTCTTCCAGAGCACCGGGCTCGCCTTGTAGCCCACCAGGCGATCGAGCAGGCGGCGCGCCTGCTGCGCCTCGACCTTCTTCTCGTCGATGTCACGCGGCTGCTTGACTGCGCGCTGGATGGCATCGCGCGTGATCTCATGGAACAGCACGCGCCGCACCGGAATCGCGGACTTGCCCTTCCGCGGCATGAGCTGCATCGCGACGTGCGACGCGATCGCCTCGCCCTCGCGATCAGGGTCGGTGGCAATCAGCACTTCGCGCGCCGTCTTCGCCGCCGACTTGAGGTCGGCGATGGTCTTCTCCTTGCCGGGGATCGGGACGAGCTCGGGCTCGAAGCCCTTGTCCACGTCGATGCCCAGCTTCTTCTCGGGCAGGTCCATGATGTGCCCGACCGTCGCCTTCACGCGATAGCCGCGCCCCAGGTACTTGCCGATCGTCTTCGCCTTGGCAGGCGACTCCACGATGACGAGCGAGGTCGAACCCGCCGGCTCGGGCGGCAGCTCGTCGTCGTGCGCCTCCGCGGCGACGGCACGCTTGCGGGACGCCGCGCTCCCCGTCGCCTTGCGGGCCGAGGCCCGCTTCTTCGTTGTGCCGGTCTTCTTCACAGCCATGGTCAGTGTACCGTCTGATTGTCGGTGCCCGCCCGGCCGTCGCTGATGCCGGACCCTTCGAGCAGCACACGCAGGTCGTCCAGGGCAATGCGCCCCTCAACCTGCAGCAGTGCCCGCTCGATGACCACCTCGAGCTCGGCCGGGGTCACCGACCCCGACCCGCCAAGGGCGAGCAGATATCCCCAGGCCTCCGGCGCGAACCTGCCGCGCTCGTGTGGCCCCAATACGCGAAACGTCATTCCTCTCCAGTGCGAAGCATCATCGTCCCCACCCCACTCCCACCGCACGTTCGCCGCTGCATAGTACCCCGGCGGTCAACCTCCTGAAGGCCGCCGCCCTATCGAACCGTTACCGCATTTTCTCGACGAGCGCAACTACCTGCTCCGTAACTTGCTGCAGCGCAAGAGCTTCCGTGTCCATGACAACATCCGCTCCTTCATATAATACGCGACGCCTGGCGTAGAGCGCCCGAATCTCGCCCAGCGGGTCCGGCTTTGCGAGCAGCGGACGCAGCGCCTGGCGCCGCCCCATCCGCTTGAGTGCCGTTTCCGGCCGCGCCTTGAGGTACACGAGCACCCCCGGGGGGCGGAGCAGGCTGACGACGTCCGGGTTCGTGATCCACCCACCCCCCGGCGACAGGATCATCCCGCCCAGCTCGCGCAGTTCCTCCGTGAGTGCGCGTTCCTTTTCCCGGAAGTAGAACTCGCCGCTCTCCGCGAAGATGCTCGCGATGGAGCGGCCCTCGCGACGCTCGATCTCCGCATCGAAGTCCAGGAAGCTGCGCTGCGCAATCTCGGCCGCGCGCATCCCGACGACGGACTTTCCCGACCCGGGAAGCCCGACGAGGATCAGGTGCGGGACCGACGGATCAGCCGCCGAGACGCCGTGCGATGTGCGAAAGGTAGGCGTCATGGTTGCGCCGCATCTCGTCCAGCGAGTCCCCGCCGAACTTCTCCGTGAACGCGTCCGCGAGCACGATCGCGAGCATGCCTTCCGCGATCACGCCCATGGCAGGCACGGCCGTCACATCGCTGCGCTCCGCGACGGCCGCGGCTGCCTCGCTCGTCGCGACGTCCACGGTG
>DASZRI010000191.1:0-5778 GCA_035549215.1 Gemmatimonadaceae bacterium
CGTTGGGTGGGACACCATCGGCGGCAGGAACCAGAATCCCGGCGTGGTTCCGCCGTGCGCGACATCCTGGATCTGTCGGACGGCCGGTGCACCCGGCGAGCTGTTGGGGCTCACCGGTGCATCCGGTCGCGTGCAAGCTCCGATCGCGACCACGGTCGCCGAAGCCCAGAGCATGTGGCGTTTCATGGCATCGCCTCCTCGCGCAAGTGAAAGCGCGGGCACGATGCCGGGGACAGATGGCGCGGGAAGTCGGGCGGTTGGCGCAAGTTCGTGAGGGAACGTGGCCAAACGCGCGATGAGTGTCGCTCGCCTCCCGCAAGGCGCGACCTGCTTACCGCATCGTGACGATGGCGCGCATCATCACGATCGCGTCGAAGAAGTTACCGAGCCGCAGGTTCTCGTTCGGCCCGTGCTGGTTGTTGTCGAAGTTGACGACCGGCATGCCCACGGTTGCGGCGCCCAGATCACCCGAGAACAGGTAGAACGGGGTGGATCCGCCGAGCGTGGGCAGCCGCGCCGGCGTCGTGCCCGTGGCCGCCGCGACGGCCGCCACGACCTGCCGCGCCGTGGGATTCGTGAGCGGCGTGCGTCCCGCCGGGTAGCCGCCCATCGCGCGAAGCTTCGCGAGCCGAGGGTACTCGGCGCGCTCCGCATCGGACGGCGCGTCTCCCGCGATGAGGTGATAGCCCTGCGACCGGACGAACGCCTCGAGCCGGGCGAACTGTGCGGCCGGCGTCACGTTCTTCACGAAGCGCAGGTCCAGGCGCGCCACGGCCTGCGACGGGATGACGGTTCGGCCCTGGCCGGCGACAGTACCCGCACCCAATCCCGAGACATTCAGCGTCGGCAGGTTGTCCAGCGCGTCCAGGCGCTGGCCAGGGTTGTCCGGGCGCGCGAAGCCGAAGCGATGCATGAGCGTCGCATCCTCGTCCGGGACTTCAGCGATGGCCGCGCGTTCGTCGCTCGTGAGCGGGACGACGTCGTCGTAGAAGCCCGGGATCGTGACGCGGCCCGTCGTGTCCGTCATCGACGCGATGAGCCGCGACAGCGCCTCGGCCGGATTCGGCGCCCAGTTGCCGTAGTTGCCGCTGTGCAGGTCCTGCCGCGCGCCGAAGACCGTGAGCTCCGCGCTCATGATGCCGCGCGCGCCGAAGACGAACGTCGGCCGCCCGCTGGGATGCCGCGGGCCATCCACGAGCAGGATCAGGTCGCCGCGGATGCGGTCGGCCTGCTCGTGCACGACACGCGCGAGCGAGGGCGACCCCGCCTCCTCGTCCCCTTCCATGAGCACGCGAATGACGGACGTGATCGGCTGGCCGGATGCGCGCGCTTCATCGAGCGCGGACAGGAAGGCGACAATCGGGCCGCGGTCGTCGGACGCCGATCGCGCGTAGAGCCGCCACTCGGGGTCGGGCTGGCCCGTGGGTGGCAGCGTGACGATGCGCCCGCCCTCGTCGAGCGGCCGGTCGCGGTAGATCGGCTGGAACGGGCCGGCGTCCTTCCACTCCGAAGCGACCACCGGCTGCCCGTCATAGTGGAAGTAGAATGTCAGGGTCCGGGCGGGGCGCGGACCCGGCGGGGTGAGCTCACCGACCAGCACGGGAGAGCCGGCGGTCGCCACCGTCGTCATGTGGAATCCGCGCTGCTCGAAATTCTCCCGCAGCCACTGGGCATTGCGCGCGATGTTGGGCCCGTCGGACGCCACGTTCGGGATCGTGAGGAACGACGTGAGGAGCCCGAGCTCCGACTGGCGGGTCGGCTGCTGCGCGCGCAGGGGGACGAACGGGCAGCCAAGGAGAGCCAGCCCGAGGATCTTGCGACGGATAGTCATGGTGTCGGACTTGTAGGGGAAAGTCTCACATGGACGACCGGCCCATTGGCCGGGATGAATGGGAGCAAGGGGCATGTCTTGCGCAAGATGATGAACCAGTGCAGGATACCGCCCGCGGGTGTGACGCTTCCACATGCTTGATGGGTTACGTGTTGGTGGGGCGACCCGGCCAGTGGTCGGGGCAGACTCTCCTGTTGCTGCGAAGTTCCAGATCCATCCGGCGGGCATTTGTGGCGCGCTGAGCATTGCGCGCCGTGAAGGCTGCGGCCTCTGGCCGCATTTCTGTTCCTCATTCCCCATCCCCACCCACCAATTGCCGGGGGACATCATGGAGCATGTCCGCAGTTTCCCTGCGCACCGTTGGACGCAGCGCGTGCTGGCTGCGATCGGCGTTGCCACCGTGGCGCTCATTGCCACGCCACCCGCAACTGCCCAGGCACAACAGGGCGTCATTCAAGGTACCGTGCGCGATCGCGGGTCGCAGCAGCCCATCGAGGGCGCCGTGATCTCGATCCCGGGCACGCGCCTGGGTGGCTCGACCGATGGCCGCGGTCATTACGTGGTGCGTGGCGCATCGGGCACCGTGACGGTGCACGTGCAGCGCATCGGCTACCGGCCGATGGACCGCTCCGTGACGGTGCCGGGCGAGGGATCGGTGACGGCTGACTTCGACCTGAGCATCAGCGCGGTCGAGCTGAACCAGGTCGTGACGACGGGCACGGGCGGCGCCGTGGCCAAGCGCGAGCTTGGCGCCCCGCTGGCCACGGTGGACGTGGCCCAGATCCAGGAAGTGAAGCCCTCGAACGACATGACCTCGGTGCTCGAGGGGCAGGTCGCCGGCCTGCGCTCGGTGAGCGTCGGTGGCGGCGTCGGTGGCGCGATGGACCTGCGCATCCGCGGCGCCTCGAGCTTTTCGCTCAACCAGCGCCCGGTGGTCTACATCGACGGCGTGAAGGTGGACACGCGCGCCCAGGACTGGACGGCGAGCCTTGGCAACCAGGGCTGCTGCAACTTCAACGGCGGCGTGGGCGAGGATCGCCTCTCCGACCTCAACCCTGATGACATCGATCACATCGAGGTGCTGAAGGGTGCGGCGGCGGCGACGCTGTACGGCTCCGAGGCGAGCAACGGCGTCATCCAGATCTTCACCAAGCACGGCAAGAACGACAGCCCGCCGCAGTGGACGATCCAGCTCGCGACCGGGTTCGACCGGCAGCGTCCAAACTATCCGACCAAGCTCTACCCGAATTTCGTCGGCAAGGACGGCACGCGCGCGCTGGACATGAACAAGACGCTGATCGGCAACGGCCCGTACGGCGCGTACAACGTCGAAGTGCAGGGCGGCGCGCAGAAGGCCACCTACTATGTGTCCGGCGGGTACTCGGACGAGGTCGGCAGCCTGCAGCCCAATGACCAGAAGCGCGGCAACCTGCGCGTGAACGTGAACTGGGATGCCGCGGACAAGTGGCAGTTTGCGGTGCGGTCCGCGTTCGACCACAACTTCATCGACGCGCTGCAGTCGGGCAACAACTGGACGTCGATGACGGGCAACGCCTCGAACGGCGACCCGCGCCAGGCCACGAAGCTGCGCCCGTACGGTGAGGCGTGGGTGTCGGTGGCCGACATCCAGCGGATGACGTCGTACAACTCGGCCAACCACTGGACGGGTGGCATGACGGTGAACTACCAGACGACGTCGTGGTTCCAGAACCGCCTGACCGTCGGCGCCGACCTGGTGGGCGAGGCCAAGGTCCGCTTCTTCCCGCCCGATGGCAACTTCAGCGCGGCGTACGTGAACAACGGCGAGAAGGACGACGACTACCGCAACCAGTCCACGTACACGGCGGACTACCTGGGGCAGATCCAGTCGAAGCTGTGGCGCGGCATCGGGTCGAACTTCTCGTTCGGCGGCCAGGGCTACTACACGACGGAATGGCTCAGCGCGGCGATCGGCAAGGTGTTCGCCGGCCCCGGCGTGAGCACGGTGTCGTCCGCGTCGCAGACGTTCGGCGGCGAGATCTACACGCACCAGGTGAACCTGGGCGGCCTGGCGCAGGAGCGCCTGTCGTTCGGCGATCGCCTGTTCACGACGATCGGCCTGCGCATTGACGGCAACAGCGCGTTCGGCAAGAACTACGGGTTCCAGAAGTACCCGAAGATCGACGCCGCGTACAACCTGGACGGCTATTCGTGGGTGCCGTCGTTCATCAACAGCGTGAAGCTGCGTGCCGCGGTGGGCAAGGCCGGCAAGGCGCCTGGTCCGTACGACTCGTTCCTGACGCTCGCGCCGGGCGCCGTGTTCCAGAACACGCCGTCGCTCGTGCCGAACAGCCCGGGCAACCTGAACCTGCAGCCGGAAGTCACGACCGAGACCGACGGCGGCTTCGACATCGGCATGTTCCACGACCGCGTCGGCATCTCGGCCTCCGTGTTCACGTCGGGCACCAAGGACGCGATCCTGGCCATTCCGCTGCCGCCGAGCTCCGGGTTCAACAACCCGCAGCAGCAGAACGTGGGCGGCATCATCAACCACGGCTGGGACTTCAGCATCAACTGGGTGACGATCGACAAGAACGACTTCGAGTTCCACAACGACATCAAGCTGGACGGCAACCACAACAAGATCACGAGCCTCGGCACGGCGACCCCGACGACGACGGTGCGCGTTGGCTACCCCGTGGGCGGCGTGTGGTCGGTGGTCCCGGTCCGGTACGACAACACGAACAAGCGGTGGGTGTCCAGCGACACCAACGTATACCTCGGGCCGCCGCTGCCGACGTTCAACTTCTCGTACAGCCCGACGATCCGCTGGGGGCGGTGGCAGGCGTATGCGCTGGTGACGGCTGCACGCGGCGCCAAGTTCAACAACGGCGACCGGCCCTACCGCTTCCGCGAGCACACGGGTGACGAATACCTGAAGCTGCTCGGCCCTGGCGGCGCGGACACGCCCGCCGCGGATTCCGCCGTCGCGCTCTGGTCGCAGTTCACGGACATCGAGTCGCGCGACAACGTGGAGCTGCGCGAGGTCTCGCTGGTGTGGCAGGTGCCGAACAACCTGTCGCGCATGGTGCGACTGGGGCAGACCACGGTCACGTTCTCCGGTCACAACCTGATGTGGTGGGATCACTGTGCGTGCCAGGATCCGTACACGAACTGGGGGGGCGCGGACGCGTTCAACGTCGCCAGTGCCTTCCTCACCGATCCGGCACCACGCCAGTTCCGCGTCACCATCCGAAGCCGCTACTAGCATCGCGCCGGCTCGCCGGGCTGTTGGCGCGGCCGGCCGGAGCGACCTACTCATACGGAGATTTCATCATGCGTGACCTGATTCACCGCGGGGGCCGGGCGGCGCGAGCTGCGCTGGCCGTGGTGCCGCTGGTGCTGGCATCAGCATGCCACGACATCCTGCAGGTGCAGAACCCGCAAGCGTTCACGAGCGAGGCGGCCAACAGCCCGGCGCTGCTGCCGGCCGTCGCCGCGGGCGCCGAGGGCAACTTCCAGCTCTCGATCGCGACGTTCGCGATCATGACGGGCATGCTGTCGGACGAACTCCAGAACTCCAGCACGTGGATTGACTGGAAGCAGGTGTCCGACGGCGTGATCACGAAGAACTGGCCGGTGGTCGGCGCATTCAGCGGGGCGCAGGACGGCCTGCTGCGCGCGCGGTACGACGCCATCTCGGCCGCCCAGCGGTTCCAGAGCGTCATGGGCGACTCGGCCAAGACGAGCCCGTTGTTCATCCAGGTGGAGATTACCCGCGCCTGGTCCGACCTCGAGCTGGCGATGGGCTTCTGCGAGACGCCGCCCGCACCGGGCGCGGCGGCGGTGTCCGACACCGTGATGTTCAAGCAGGCGGTGGACAGCCTGAAGGCGCTGCTGCCGCTCATCCAGAACGCGCAGTTTGCCAAGGCGTCAGACCGGCAGGCGCGGCTGGACTTCATCAATGC
>DASZRI010000192.1:0-21605 GCA_035549215.1 Gemmatimonadaceae bacterium
CGCGCGCCCATCCACGACGACGCGCCCCTGGCTGCGCAGGCGCCGGCAGCGCCGACACGATGCGCGCCACGTTCACGGCCGGCTGCGGCGCCGCGCGACGGATCGCGCGCAGCATGTCCAGCTCAGCCCGGCAGTCCGCACATGACGCCACATGCGCCTCGACTTCGGCGCGTGCGCCAGCATCCAGCGTCCCGTTCAGCAGGTCGGGCAGCAGGTCGCGCATTTCGGCATTCGGGCAGTCACGCATCGAGATACTCCTTGATCGCTCGGACGGCGTTGTGATAGTGGACCCGCGCGGCCCCCTCCGTGGTGTCCACCGCCTGGGCGATCTCCCTGTATGATAGACCTTCGTTCACGCGCAATGTGAAGACTTCCCGTTGCGTCGGCGAGAGGCGCCGGACCGCCTCCTGCAGCCGTCGCTCGGTCTCGTCGGCCACGAGGCTGTCCAGCGGATCGTACGCCGTTGCGGCCTCGGACTCCGGGCCCTCGATCCGGTCGCGTCGTCGTCGCTCCGCGCGGCGCCGGTCCAGCAGCAGGCGCCGCTCGATCGTGAACAGCCAGGTGCGCAGCGAACTGTCGGCGCGGAAGGTGTCCAGCGACCCGAAGGCGCGGACGAACGTGTCCTGGACCAGCTCGTCGATCGCGTCGCGCTCGCCACAGCTCGCGGCAAAGCGCGCGAGGGCCGAGGCGTGGCGTGCCACCAGCTCTGAGGCGGCCCGTTCGTCCCCGGCCTTCCAGCGCGCGATGAGATCGAGGTCCAGCCGGTCATCCCCGCTCCGGGAAGCTTCCGTCATGCGTTCTGCAGCGTGAGACGGCGCAATTGAGGATCCGTTAAGGGGTTGCCGGCGACCGGACTCGCCAATATACACCGGGCATGCATACACCGCCGCCACACCCGGAGTGGATCGCCCATCGCGGCGCGCCGCGCGAACTGCCCGAGAACACCCTCGCCGGATTCCTGCGCGCGCTGGAGCGTGGCGCCGAGGCCGTCGAGCTGGACGTCCATCGCACGCGAGACGGCGCCGTGGTCGTGCACCACGATCCCGAGATCGCCACTGCCGATGGCCGGCGCGCTCCAATCACGGCCCTGACAGCGGCCGAGGTCGCCGCTGCCCCGTCCACGGGCGGCCACGCGATTCCCACGCTGGCGCAGGTGCTCGACGCCATCGGCCCGCGTGCCATGGTGTACATCGAGCTCAAGGGCGAAGGCGTCGGTCCCGACGCCGCGCGCATCGCGCGGGCCCACGGGCATCGCTACGCGCTCCACAGCTTCGACCACGCGCTCATTCGCGCGCTGCGCCCCGCACTTCCCGATGTGCGGCTCGGCATGCTGATCGACCAGGGCGTGCGCGATCCGATGCCGGTCGTTCATGCTCCCGAGGCGCAGGACGTGTGGCCGCATTGGTCCCTGGTCAACGCCGCGCTCGTGAACGCGGCGCACGCGGCGGGAAAGCGCGTGCTCGCCTGGACCGTCAACGACGCCGATGCCGCGCGACGCCTCGCCGCACTCGGCGTGGACGGCATCTGCACCGACGACGTCCGATTGCTCGCGCACTGACACACCGGGTGTATGACGCACCGGGTGTATCGGGAAGCGAACGCCCGGGACGCTGACCCTAGCCGCGTGCACGTGGCGCCGGTAGGTTCGGCCGCGTAGGCCTCCCCGCACGCCCCCCCTCCCCCCCTTCACCCCGAGGAATCCGCACGCGATGCGTACGCCATTCGCGGCGGTGGCGCTCGTTGCGCTCGCCTGGGCCATTCCGGCACAGGCGCAGCAGCAAGCCTCGGCTCCCCCCAGGAGCCAGGATCAGGCACCACCCGCCACACCGGTCAAGCCAGGCCCCGGCGCGCTCTCCGAGCCGAACGCCGATCCCTTTCCCAGCACGTACAAGCCGTTCCCTTCCCAGCCGACGTTCATCCGCAACGCGACGATCATGACCGCCGCCGGTCCGACCATGCGCGGCGCGTCGATCCTGCTGCGCGATGGCAAGATCGTGGCTGTCGGCACGGACATCCAGGCGCCCGCCGACGCCGTCGTGATTGACGGCACGGGCAAGTACGTGACCCCCGGCATCATCGACACGCACTCGCACATCGCGGCAGGCGCCGTGCCCGATGAACCCGGCGCGCTCGCGGACAACGTGAATGAGCTCACCAACCCGGTGACGCCCAACGTCTGGGTGGAGCACTCCGTGTGGCCGCAGGACCCGCAACTCCCGCGCACGCTCGCTGGTGGCGTCACCACCATCCAGGTGCTGCCGGGATCCGGCAACCTGTTCGGTGGCCGCAGCGTGGTGCTCAAGGTCGTGCCGTCGCGCACCGTGCAGGGGATGAAGTTCCCCGGCGCCAAGTACGGGCTCAAGATGGCCTGCGGCGAGAACCCGATGCGCGTGTACGCGAACCGCGGCCCGTCCACCCTGATGGGCAACGTCGCGGGATACCGCGCGGCATGGATCCAGGCCGAGGCCTACCGCCGCCGCTGGGACAAGTGGAACGAGACGCACCAGGGCGACCCGCCGCAGCGCGACCTCGGCCTCGAGACGCTGGCCGAGGCGCTGCGCGGCAACATCCTCGTGCACATGCACTGCTACCGCGCCGACGAGATGGCGCAGATGATCGACGTGGCGCGCGAGTTCGGCTACAGGATCCGCTCCTTCCACCACGTCGTGGAGGGCTACAAGATCGCCGACCTGCTGGCACAGGACAGCATTGCGGCGTCGGTGTGGGCCGACTGGGGCGACTTCAAGATGGAGGCGCTCGATGCCGTGCGCGCGAACGCGGCGCTGATCGACAAGGCCGGCGCACGCACGATCATCCACTCGGATGACGCGTCGGGCGAGCAGCGCCTGAACCAGGAAGCAGCCAAGGCGATGGCGGAGGGCAACCGCATCGGCGTCCCCGTGAGCGAGGACGAGGCCATCAAGTGGCTGACCATCAACCCGGCGTGGGCGCTTGGCCTCGACGAGCGCGTCGGCACGCTGCAGGCCGGGAAGAACGCCGACGTCGTCCTGTGGTCGGGCGACCCGTTCAGCGTGTACTCGCGCGCGGAGAAGGTCTGGGTGGATGGCGCGAAGCTGTTCGACCGCGATGATCCCGCGCACAACTGGCGCACCGACTTCGAGCTCGGCTTCGTGCCGGCAGCCAATGGAGGGAACAAGTGATGCGGACCTCCATCGTGCTGTCCTCGATGCTCGTCGTGCTCACGGCCGTGGGCGCGCACGCGCAGTCCGTCGCCATTGTCGGCGGCAAGGTGTTCCCGGTGAGCGGCCCGCCGATCGAGCACGCCACCGTGCTGATCAAGGACGGAAAGATCGCCGCCGTCGGGACCAACGTCGCCATCCCCGCGGATGCGAAGCGCGTGGACGCGACGGGCAAGTGGGTCACCCCCGGGCTCGTGAACGCGGCAACGCAGGTCACGATCATGGAAGTCGGCTCGGTGGCGGGCACTCGCGAGGGATCCCCGCGCGGTTCCAACGGGATCGCCGCCGCCTACCGCGTGTGGGACGGCGTGAACCCGAACTCCGTGCTCATCCAGCCCGCGCGGAATGGCGGCGTGACCAGCGTGGTCATCGGCCCGTCGGGCGGGCTCGTGTCCGGCCAGGCCGCCGTGGTGCAGCTCGTGGACGGTGACGCCGCCGCGATGACGCTGCGCGCGCCGGTGGCCATGGTCGCGCAGGTGGGCAATGCGCGTGCGGCTGGCGTGAACGCGCGCGGGGAGCTGCTCAATCGCCTGCGCGAGCTGATCGAGGACACGAAGTTCTACATGGCGCACCGGCTGGACTACGACCGCGCGCAGTCCCGGCAGCTTTCGGCGTCGAAGATGGACCTCGAGGCGATGATCCCCGTTGTGCAGGGCAAGCTGCCGCTCGTGATCGAGACGAACAAGGCCAGCGACATCGTGAGCGCGCTGGACCTCGCGAAGCAGTACGGCTTGAAGATCATGATCGGCGGCGGCGCCGAAGCATGGGAGGTGGCGGACCGGCTCGCTGCGGCCAAGGTGCCCGTCATCACCGGCGCGATGAACAACATTCCGATGAGCTTTGCCGAGCTGGGCGCCGAGCAGGAGAACGCCGGCAAGCTCGCGCGCGCCGGGGTGTCCGTCGCCCTGATCGGCAATGCGGGCGGCGGCGACGAGGAGGCGTTCAACGTGCGCAACGTCCGGTTCGAGGCGGGCAATGCCGTGGCCTACGGCATGAAGTGGGACGACGCGCTGCGCGCGATCACGCTCACCCCCGCCGAGATGTTCGGCGTGGCCGCCCGCGTCGGCTCGCTGCAGCCGGGCAAGGACGGCGACGTCGTGGTGTGGAGCGGCGATCCGTTCGAGTTCGCGACGCAGCCGGAGCAGGTGTTCATCCGCGGCAAGGAAGTGGATGCGCCCTCACGCCAGGACATGCTGGAACAGCGGTACAAGAAGCTGCCACCTGACTACGAGAAGAAGCCGTAGTCGCGGCACGACTCCGGGAATGAAAGGCGGGGCGCGGATCCTGGATCCGCGCCCCGCTCGCTTCGTGAGGGCCACAATCACCCACGCAACATCGCGCGGGGGTCACCGCACGATCGCGGTTCGTGACCGCGCTCAGCCGCCCTTGCGCCGCGCCGCTGCTTCCCTGGCCAGCGTCTCCAGCCGCTCGATCTCGGATTCCCCCGAGGTGAGCTCGGCGGCGTGGCGATTGTAGTCGTCGGCGGCCAGCTCGCCGCCGGCCTTGCGCGCCTTGTAGAGGGCCCAGCCCAGTCGCTCGGCGGCGCGGTCCGCGGCCTGCCGTGCGCGCAGGATTTCCAGGCGCAGCTTTCCCTCGTCCATCGCGCCGACGGCGGCGCGACCGGCGCGGTCGAGTTCGGTCTTGAGCTTGTCCCAAAGCGGCATCGCGGGCCTCGTCGTGAAGGGCTGGTGTCCCTACGATACGGTCCGGGAAAAGGTTGCGAAAGACGAAGGGCCCCCGCGCCTGCGGGAGCCCTTGCGATCCTGATCCGTGAACGGCGGGCGGCTTACGCGGCCGTCGTTTCGCCCTGCGCGGGGTACACGCTCACGCGGTACCGCTCCTTGCTGTGGTGCTCGAACTTCACGACGCCGTCGATCAGCGAGTAGATCGTGTAGTCCGTGCCCATGCCGACATTGCGGCCGGGGTGCCACTTGGTGCCGCACTGGCGAATGATGATGTTGCCGGCGACCACCTTCTCACCGCCGTACTTCTTCACGCCGCGGTACTTCGGATTGCTGTCGCGGCCGTTGCGAGAAGAGCCGACGCCCTTTTTGTGTGCCATTGGGAACCTCGCTCAGCCGAGCTTGATGTCGTGGATCTTGACTTCGGTGAAGCCCTGGCGGTGCCCCTGCTTGCGCGCGTAGTTCTTGCGGCGCTCCATCTTGAACACGACGATCTTGTCGCCGAGCCCATGGCGCAGGATCTCGCCGGTGACCGTGGCACCCTTGAGCGTCGGGACGCCCGTGCGCACGCTCGTGCCGTCGGAGCCGAGCAGGACTTCGTTGAACTCGACCGTGCCGCCGGCCTCGCCGGGGAGGGTCGGGAACCTGTAGAACTTGCCCGGCTCGACGCGGAACTGCTTGCCGCCGGTGCGAATGATGGCGTAAGACATGGAATGAATCCGGATCAGGAACGTTCTGAGCCTCCTAAGTTAGACCAGCCGTATCTCATTGTCAACGGCCATCCTAGCGATTCAGGAGGCGGCCTCCCCGCCCTCGCCCGGCCCGTTCCTGATCCCGAACCCGTAGACCGTGCGTGACCGGTATTCGGCCCCCGGCCTGAGCACCGTGGACGGGAATCCCGGCTGGTTGGGGGAGTCCGGGAAGTGCTGCGTCTCCAGGCAGAACCCGGAGCGGCGCTCGTACACCCGGTGGCCGTGCCCCACCAGCGGCCCGTGAAGCGAGTTGCCCGTGTAGAACTGGACGCCCGGCTCGGTGGTCCACACCGACAGCGTCCGCCCGCACACCGGCTCGAACACCTCGGCGGCCGGGGGCCCGGATCCCAGCTCGACCACCCCGCCTGCCGGCTGTCCCGCGTGATCGCATGGGTCGAGGACGAAGTTGTGGTCGCAGCCGTGCGCGAGCTCGAGTTGAGGGTCGGGCTGGTCGATGCGCGCCCCGATCGGCGTGAAGCGGCGAAAGTCGAACGGCGTCCCCTCGACCGACGCCAGCTCGCCGGTCGGGATCAGTGCGGCGTCCACCGGTGTGTACCGGCTCGCGCGGATGCGCACGACGTGGCCCAGGATGTCGCCCGTCCCCGCCCCGCGCAGGTTGAAGTAGGCGTGGTTCGTCAGGTTGATCGGCGTCGCGCGGTCGGTCGTCGCGGCGTAATCAATGACGAGCGTGTTCCCGCTGGTGAGCGTGTACGTCACGCGCACGTGCACCGTGCCCGGAAAGCCCTGGTCGCCATCGGGACTCACGTGCGTGAACGTGACGCCCGCCCCCTGCCCCGTCACGAACGGTTCCGCGTCCCAGGCGGCCTTGTCGAAGCCCAGCGGCCCGCCGTGCAGCGTGTTCGGCCCGTTGTTGCGCGGCAGGTCGTACGTGACACCATCCAGGGTGAAGCGGCCGTTCGCGATGCGGTTGGCGTAGCGACCGACCGTCGCGCCGAAGTACGGCGAGTGCGCGACGTACGCGTCCAGCGAGTCGAAGCCGAGGACGATGTCGTCGAGCGCACCGTTACGATCGGGGGCGCGCACGGCGACGAGCGCGG
The DNA here is from genome assembly GCA_035549215.1 of Gemmatimonadaceae bacterium. Classification (GTDB taxonomy): domain Bacteria; phylum Gemmatimonadota; class Gemmatimonadetes; order Gemmatimonadales; family Gemmatimonadaceae; genus JAGWRI01. The sequence continues at coordinate 6,693 of DASZRI010000192.1, forward strand.
CACCGTACGTCATGACGCGCACCTCGAGGCCGCGCGCGTTGCGGAGCGTGAAGCACTCCACGCCGCGGCCGTCGGCGAGCGTGCCGAAGGGGACGCGCTGCGGCGCGCGGGCAGGCGGCACGCGTCCCCGCTCAGGCCACGGCGTACTGCTGCGTCACGTCGCGCCCCGCGCTCTTCACCACGAGCTTGAATTCGTCAGGGCGCAGGAGCGGATCGTCCCGCAGCTCGAGCGAGAACCCGGCGGCCTTCTCGAGCTTGTGCATGAGGTCCTTCTCCTGCTCCAGCACGTACATCGCGACGTCAGGGTGCAGCTTGACGATGAGCGGGTCGCGCCGGCCCTCGACGCCCATGCGCCGCACCGAGCGTTCCATGCGGCGCACGATCGTCTCCGCGGTGAACACGCGGCCGGTGCCGGCGCAGGTGGGACACGCCTCGGTCATGTTCTGCAGGTGGCTCTGGCGCACGCGCTGGCGCGTCATCTCGATCAGGCCGAGGTCGCTCACGGCGAACGCCTTGGTGCGCGCGCGGTCGCGGCCCAGGTGCGTGCGCAGCTCCTGCAGCACCTTGTCGCGGTTCGACTTCGTCTCCATGTCGATGAAGTCGCACACGATGATGCCGCCGATGTCGCGCAGCCGGAGCTGGCGGGCGACCTCGCGCGCCGCCTCGAGGTTGGTGCGCAGGATCGTCTTCTCGGGATCCTTCTTGCCGGTGTAGCGCCCCGAGTTCACGTCCACCGACACGAGGGCCTCGGTGGGCTCGATGATCAGGTAGCCGCCCGACGGCAGGTCGCAGCGCCGCTTGAAGAGGTCGCGGATCTCCTGCTCGATGCCCGCCTTGTCGAAGATGGGCACCTGCTCCTCGTACAGCTTGATGCGGTCCACGAGGTCGGGCGCGACGCCCTTCAGGTACTCGACGATCTCGTTATACACCTGCTTGGAGTCCACGTCCACGCGCTCGACCTTCTCGCTGAACAGGTCGCGGATGAGCCCGCGCGTGAGGTTGGTCTCGCGGTGGATGAGCGCCGGCGCCCGCACGAAGTGCGTCTTGCGCTTGATGCGCTTCCACTGGTTGATGAGCGTGTCGAGCTCACGCTTGAACGTTTCCTGCGTGGCGTCCTCGCCCACGGTGCGGACGATCACGCCGCCCTCGTCCTTGGGCATGACGGCCTGCATCATCTCGCGCAGGCGGCCGCGTTCGGCGCGTTCGCCAATCTTGCGGCTGATGCCCACGCGCGACGGCGCGAACGGCATGTAGACCAGGAAGCGCCCGGCGAGTGAGACCTGCGCGGTGACACGCGGGCCCTTCGTCGAGATCGGCTCCTTGGAGACCTGGACGATGAGGTCCTGGCCGCGCTTCAGGAGGTCCTGGATCGGCGGGGCCTTGGCGCGCGAGCGGCGCTGGCCGCGCCGCCCCGGCTTCCTGTCGCCCTCGGCGGCGTCCTCACCCTCGGCGTCGTCGGCCGAGTCGTCCGAATCATCGGCGTCCTCGTCGCCCTCGTCGTCTTCAGGAAAGACGAGGTCGGACGCGTGCAGGAAGGCACTCTTCTCGGTGCCGATGTCTACGAAGGCCGCCTGGATGCCCGGGAGCACCGCCTCGACGCGACCGAAGTAGATGTCGCCGACCATCCGCCGGGCTTCGGGACGGTCGACCAGGAGCTCAACGAGCTGGTCGTCCTCGAGGATCGCGACGCGCGTTTCCCTTGGCGTCGCATTGATGAGAATATCGCGTTTCATCGGGGACCGTTCGGGCCCGGCGGCGCGGCGACTCCGCGTGCCTGGGGGAACGGCTCAAGTGGAAGTTGGTGGCCGCGAGGCCGCGCCCCATGCGGGCAGGCGTCGCGAAACGGAGTGCGGGGGTCCACGACTCGCGCGTGATCGTCCACGCCGATCCCGGCCAATGCATCGCGCCGCGCACCAGCAGTGCGAGGGCGCTCCAGCAGCGGAGAAGCATCAGCTTGCCACGGGTCAGCATGCGATCGGCTCCAGGACCGGAGCCGTGCGTCGCGAGGGGGACGCGTACACCAAGGGCGGCCAATGCTGCCTCGGCCGCCCTTGCGTACAGGGTGCCTCGATCCGGCCGCGAGTCGCGCGGCGCCGGCGAGGCGGGAAAAGCGAGCGTTGCAATCACTATCGAATAGCTAAGGCGACTCCAGCGTTTCCGCAAGAGCCGCAAGCACTTAGCGCTTCCTAATCGAGCAGATTCTTGAGCAGGTGCCGCGCAATGACGATGCGCTGGATCTCGGACGTGCCCTCGCCGATCTCGCAGATCTTGGCATCGCGCATCATGCGCTCCACCGGGTAGTCCTTCGTGTAGCCGTACCCGCCGTGGATCTGGATGGCCTTGATCGTGGCCCGCATGGCCAGCTCGGAGCAGTAGAGCTTGGCCATCGCGGCTTCCTTGCCGAAGGGCTTGCCCTGCTGCGCCAGCCAGGCGGCGTGGTACGTCAGGTGCTTGCCGGCCTCGATTTCGGTGGCCAGGTCGGACAGCTGGAACTGGATGCCCTGGAAGTTGGCGATGGCCTGGCCGAACTGCTTGCGGACACTGGCGTACTTGAGCGCTTCCTCGAACGCCCCCTCGGCGATGCCGATGGACAGCGCGGCGATGCCGATGCGCCCGGCGTCCAGGGTCCGCATGAAGTTCTTGAATCCGTGCCCTTCCTCACCCACGCGGTTCTCGACCGGGACTTCGACGTCTTCCATGATCAGCTCGGCGGTGTCCGAGGCGCGCCAGCCGAGCTTGTCTTCCTTCTTGCCGGCCCGGAAGCCGCGCATGGCGGGCAGCGACGGGTCGTGACCGACGCCCACCCTGGCGGTCGCATCGAGGTCGTTGGTCGGCTTGGTGAGGATGAAGGAGGAAATCCCCTTCGTGCCCATGCCCGGGTTCGTCACCGCGGTAACGGTGAAGATCTCGCCGACGCTGCCGTGCGTGATGAAGCGCTTCGTGCCGTTCAGGATGTAGCGGTCGCCCTTGCGCACCGCCGTGGTGCGCGTGCCGCCCGCGTCGCTGCCGGCGTCCGGCTCCGTGAGGCCGAAGCCGCCCATCACCTTGCCGGAGGCCAGCAGCGGCACGTAGCGCTGCTTCTGCTCGTCGCTGCCGAAGTAGTAGATCGGCGAGGTGCCGAGCGTGGTGTGCGCCGACACGGTGAGCCCATGCGACGCATCCACCTTGGCCAGCTCGTGGATGACGATCATGTAGCTCAGCAGGTCGAGGCCGGCCCCCCCGATGGCCTCGGGCCACGGCACGCCGAGCAGCCCGAGCTCGCCCATGCGCTTGATGTTTTCCCACGGGAACGTGGCCTCGGCGTCGTACTTCGCGGCCACCGGGGCTACGGCGTCGCGGGCGAATTCGCGGACCATCTCGCGGACCGCGAGATGCTGCTCGGAGAAGTAGAGGGCGTCGTCCATGGCGTATATCAGGAGTCCCGGGCGTTTCGACGACGGCGCCGCGGGCTTGCGCGTTGAGGTTGTTCGACGCCCACCAGCACGTCGTCCGTACTGATGAACGAATAGCCGCCGTCATCACGGTCGGCGTTGCGCCGGCGGGCCCGTGACGGCCGCTGGCAGTTGTCGCACGCACCGCACTCCGGCTGCACCGCCGGGTCCCCGAAATATCGGAGCACGAACGCCCGGCGGCAACGCTTGGTGTAGGCGTACCGCTGCATCGTCTCGAGCTTGTCGAGATCCCCCTGGTGCCGACGTTCGAGCGCCGTCCAGTCGATGCGGAAGGACGACAGCGGCGCGTCCGGCCGGACCAGCGATGGACCACTCGAAACCCGCGACCACTCCACGAACTGCTCGCCCTGCAGCCGGTCCAGGAGCGCTGTTGCGCCGGCGCCGCCGAATGCCGGCGGCAGGCCGAGGAGGTCGATCTCGACCCCGTCGTGCAGCCGCTTGCCGCCGGCCCGCCAGAGCGCGCGCAGGAAGCCGAGTTCGAGCGGGCGCTGCTCCGCGAGCTCTGCCGTGATGCGCGCCGGCGTCGCCAGCAACCGGATGAACACGCGGGCGCCCGTGGGGGTTCCCCCGCGCCATGCGCCGGCGCGTTCCAGTACCCGCAGCGCGGCCGCCGCATCGCGCGCCGACGTGCGCCCACCCAGCGCGCGCGAAAGCCCCTCGGCATCGTCGATCGCGCGCCCATCGCGGTGCGCGGACTGCAGCGCGGCGTACGCGCGCTCCACCAGCGCCCGCTCGGCGTGGGCCCCGTTGATGAAGTACTCGTGCGTGAAGCGGTCGCGGTACGCGTGCAGCAGCACGCACTCCGCGGGCGCACCGTCACGCCCCGCCCTGCCCGCCTCCTGGTAGTACGCCTCGAGCGTTCCCGGCATGGCGTAGTGGACGACGAGGCGCACGTTCGGCTTGTCGATGCCCATGCCGAAGGCATTCGTCGCGACGATCGCCCGCACGTCCTCGCGCATGAACGCGTCCTGCACCTCGCGCCGGTGGTCGTCGTCCAGGCCCGCGTGGTACGGCAGGGCGCGAATGCGCCGGCGCGAGAGCATGGATGCGAGGCGCTCCACTGTCTTGCGCGTGGACGCATAGACGATCGTGAGCCCGTCGCGGGCGCGGATCTCCTCCACCAGCGCCTTGTCCTTGTCGGCGTCGGTGCGGCAGGCGCGCACGGCGTAGGTCAGGTTGCGGCGGTCGAACCCGGTGACGATGGTCGTCGGCCGCCCCATGCGGAGCTGCCGGATGATGTCCTCGCGCACCTGCGGCGTCGCCGTGGCCGTGAGCGCGATGAGGGTCGGGTTGCCCAGCGGCTCGCGGACCGTGGCGAGGCGCAGGTAGCTGGGGCGGAAGTCGTGTCCCCATTCGCTGATGCAGTGCGCCTCGTCAATGGCGAGCAGCGAGACGTTCGCGGCGGCCAGCCGGTCGAGCGTGGCGCCGGCCTCGAAGCGCTCCGGCGCGACATACAGGAGCTTGAGGTCCCCGGCCTGCGCCCGCGCGATGCGATCGCTCACCTGCGTGGACGTGAGCGAGCTGTTGATGAACGCGGCGGGAATGCCGCGCGCGTCGAGCGCGTCCACCTGGTCCTTCATGAGCGAGATGAGCGGCGAGACCACGATGGTCACGCCCGGAAGCATCAGCGCCGGCACCTGGTAGCAGAGGGACTTGCCGCCGCCGGTGGGCAGGATGACGACGGTTTCCTTGCCGGCGAGCACGCTCTCCACGGCCTGCGCCTGGCCAGGACGGAATGCCGGATAGCCGAAGTGCCGTTGCAGCGCTTCCAGCGCGGCCCGGGATGCGGAACTCATGCGGACAACCTGCACCGGCGCGCCCTGGCAACGCGCACCACGGGCGGGCGTCGCGGTGCGTTACACCGCACGCGCGAAGTGGCCGCGCGTGAACTCCGACCCGACGACGTCGCGCACGCCCCCGCGCTCCGGGCGCTCACCGCGCATGAGCGCGTCGAGCGCGGCGCGATACCCGCCGACAACGGCGGCGACGTCATCGCCCGGCACGTTGAACACGGCGCGGTAGCCGCGGATGCCGGCGTCCCAGAGACGCGGCAGGAACTCGGATCCTTCCACCGGACGCGAGTGCAGCAGCCGGTTGCGGCACGCGGAGTCCGTGGCCACGGGGAACGTGTAACCCGCGGGGTCGGTGAGCTGCACGTTGGTGTGCTTCTGCACGCAGAGGTCGCGGCAGGTCGTCGGGACGCGCTCGAACGCCGCCGACAGCACGCAGTGCTCGATGGTCATCCCCTCGGGGCGGCCGTACAGGAACACGTCGAATCCGTTCCCATTCCACGGCGCGACGAGCTGGCGGATCTCGTCCGTCGTGAGCTCCACCGACGCCGTAATGCGGCTGGCCCCCAGGCGGAACACCTCAGCCGCGGTATGCGCGTTCATCGCGTTGACCGCGTAGTCGGCGACCACGTCGTGTCCTGCGCGCGACAGCTCAGCGACGAGCCCGAGGTGACCGGTCTGCATGGGCCAGCCCAGGTCGATCCACTTCTGGATGGCGCGGCGATCCTCGGGGCGCACGATGGTGGGCAGGCGCAGCCGGAAGGCGATGCCACGCGCGGCCAGGGCATCGCGCAGCGCGCGCACGCGCGCAACCGGCGGCGCCGGGTGGCGCAGGAACGGGTCGAATACGATCTCGGTGGCGCCGGCGTGGGCTGCGGCCTCGGCGTCGTCGATCGTGTACACCTCGGCGGCAAGCGTCGGGATGTCACGCGGTGCCGGCGCGGCCGAGCGTGGCACGTCCGTCACGGCGGCCGCGATGCGGGCCTCGCGCTCGGCAACCGTGGCCCGATGCGCCCAGTCACGACGCTGCATGAGCTCGTCGGTGGCGGACTGCCGCAGGTGATTCAGCTCGCTCACGGGCAGGAAAAGCCCCGGGGCAAGGCCGGCGTCGTCCACCGCGGCGAGCACGAACGGCGTCTCGCCCAGGCGACCGAACTGGTCGCGGAGCTGCGCGCGGTCCAGCGCACGGCGGGCGGCGGGCGCGAGGGTGATCTCCGACCGCACGGTGACTTCCTCGCCATCAGCGACGAAGGTTGCCTTGAGCGGTGAGCCGGCATTGCCGAACACCCGGACATCGAGGCGCGTCTTGTGCGCGCGGACGTGCGCAGGGAGCGCCTCGTAGGAGGCACGGGCACGCGCGAGGAGCTCCGCGTCGGCGCTGCGCACGACGCGCCACCCCGGCTCCACGCGCATGCGCGACGCGATGGCCTGCCGGATGGTGCCGCGCGTGGCCAGCGTGCGCACGGCGGTTACGCTGAAGCCGATCGGGGCGCCCCCGAGCCCTTCCGGCGGCTCGAAGCCAAGTCCGTCGCCCACGTGAATGGGCGCCGACACCTCGACAATGATCTCGCCCCGCGTGCTCTCGACGACGGCGCCGAGCACCATGCCGCGATTATCCGGCTGCGTGCGCGTGACGTAGTCGCGACCGGCACGCCCACCGTACATGCCGCCGGTGAAGCCGCGGCTGTAGATCTGCACCAGCGGCTGGACCTCGGCCTCGCCGGGCGGCGTGCGATCGCCCCGCGCGATGCGATCCAGGAAGTCGCGGTATGCGTGCGTGACCGTGGCCACGTACTCGGGCTTCTTCTTGCGCCCCTCGACCTTGAGGCAGCCGACGCCGGCCTCGGCGATTTCCGGCAGGTGCTCGTACGCCGCCAGGTCGCGCGTCGAGATGAGGTACCCGCGATCGAGTTCCTCGCCGCTGGACGCGTCGCGGAGCACGTAGTCCTTGCGGCACGACTGCGCGCACGAGCCGCGGTTCGCGCTCCGCTCGGAGATCATCCCGGACATGTAGCACTGCCCGGAATACGAGATGCAGAGTGCGCCGTGGATGAACGTTTCCAGGCCGAGGTCCGGCACGGCCGCGCGGATGCTGCGGATGTCGTCCAGCGTGTTCTCGCGCGCGAGCACGACGCGGTTGATGCCGAGCTCGCGCATGACGGCAGCGCCGCTCTCGTCGTGCACCGTCATCTGCGTGGAGCCGTGCAGCTCGAGCGACGGATACACCTGCTGGATGAGCCGGATGGCGCCGATGTCCTGCACGATGGCCGCGTCGATGCCGCGGTCCACGGCCTCGCCCAGGAAGCCGAGGGCTTCTGCCAGCTCCGCCTGCTTGAACAGGATGTTGAACGTGAGGTAGATGCGGCGACCGCGCTCATGCGCCAGCCGGCAGGCGGCCTCGACGTCGTCCATCGGGAGCTGGGCACCCTCGTCGCGGGCGTTCCAGCGCTCGGCGCCCAGGTACACGGCGTCGGCGCCGTTGGCCAGCGCGGCGCGCACGGCCTCCAGCGACCCCGCGGGGGCGAGCAGCTCGGGAACGGGCAACTTGGGCATGGGCGCAAGTTAGCGCCCCGGGGCACGGCGCTCTACGGGTGGGCCGGCGGCTCCTGTCCGTCAATGCGCGCCTTGAGGCGCGCGGGCAGGAACCGCAGCACGACGGCGAGCGCGACGATGACCATCCCCGCCACCCGGATCCATGCGTCGTCCAGTCGCGCGCCGACGCCCCAGACGGCGAGGCCGACGACGGCGAGGGCGATCTTGAGCTGCGTCAGCCGGTTCACGGTCAGGCCTGGGGCAGCCCGTACTGCGCCGCCGTCGCGTCCGGCACGTCGAGTACCAGGCGCAGCAGCGCCGTCGAGTACACCTTGCCCTGCGCATCCGTCTTGAGCGACAGCGTGCCGCCGCCATCCAGCGCGCCGTGCAGCAGGAAGTTCAGGGCGCGCAGGTTCGGGAGCTCGTACCGGACGACGTCGCCGGTGATCATCCCCCGGAAATGCTCGGCGACGCGCTCGCGCGTGAGCTGCTCGACGAGGAACGGATACCACTCCGGCTTGAGCGCGATCACGCCGACGTTGGCCGTGTCGCCCTTGTCGCCGGATCGCGCATGGGCGATGTCCAGGAGTCGCACGCGCATCACATGATCTCCACGGCGGTCTGCACCACCGTCTTGTCGATGAGGGCGGGCCAGTAGGCAACGATCTCCTCGACCTTCGGGCGTCCCGCGGCGAAGCCCGTGACGCTCGGCGGCCCGTTGAGCACGAGCGGCACGATCTCGCGCGTGAAGCGCTCGACCATGGCGCGGTCGTGGCTGCGCACGCCGACGCGGAACTCGACCTCGGGCGCGTTCCGCCCGGCATCGCCGGCCAGCGGGCCGTGCGTGGCCGACGCGCCGACGAACTCGGTGAGGATGTGGTCGAAGTGCAGGCCGAGCCGGTCCAGCCGCTCGCGCAGCACGCGATCGGCAAGCTGCGCCTTCTCCAGCGCGTCCGGCCACGCGTAGACGAGCGACCCCACGGCCTTGTAGCCGTCGCGGTAGGCGATCGAGACCTTGAGCTTGTCCGTTGCCGGGCGGCCCACGATGCCGAACACCCGGACGCGGTTCTCCCCCGCCTGCTCCAGCTTGATGCTGGTGAAGTCGGCGACGACGTCGGGGGTGATGTACGAGTGCGGATCGCCCATCTCGTACACGAGCTGTTCCGTGACGGAGGGCACGTTGATGCGCCCGCCGGTGCCCGGATGCTTGGTGACCACGAACGTGCCGTCCCCGGACGCTTCGACGATCGGGTAGCCGATGTTCGCGAGGTCGGGGATGGATCGCCAGTCGTAGAGGCAGTTGCCACCGGAGCACTGCGCGCCACACTCGATGATGTGGCCGGCGATGATCCCGGCGGCCAGGCGGTCCCACTCCTCGGCGCCCCACCCGAATTCGTGGCGCAGGGGCGCCATCGTGAGCGCCGTGTCCGTCGAGCGGCCGGTGATCACGACGTTGGCGCCGCGCTGCAGCGCCTCGACGATCGGCATCGAGCCGATGTACGCGTTGGCGGAGAGCACGCGGTCGCGCACCGTGGACAGCGGCTCGCCGGTGTCCATGCTCGCCAGCGCATGCCCCTGCGCCATCAGTTCGTCGAGGCGCGGCAGCAGGTCATCGCCGGTCACGACACCGATGCGCAGCTTGTCGCCCACGCCGGCGCGATCCGCCACCTCCCGCACCGCCGCCGCACACGCGCGCGGATTCACCCCGCCGGCGTTCGCGATCACGCGCACGCCGCGCTCGGCCACCGCGGGAAGGACGCTCTCCATCGCCCCGACGAAGTCGCGCGCGTACCCCATGGCCGGGTTGCGCTCCTTCTGCTTCTGCAGGATGGACATCGTGACTTCGGCCAGGTAGTCGAGCATCAGGTAGTCCACGGGACCGCCCTCGACCTGGCGGCGCGGGGCCTCCAGCCAGTCGCCCCAGAACCCCTGTCCCGATGCCACGCGAACGATTCGGCTCATGCGTCGTTGAAGTGTGCGGGAAGCACGAACGCGCCGAGGTGCGGTCCCGCGTTCTGGCGGGCCGCACGCAGCGCCATGGCGAGCGTGGCGCGCGTGTCTTCCGGATAGATGATGGCGTCCACGTAGCCGCGGGCCGCAGCGTACCTGGCGTCGAGCTGGTGTTCGTAATCGGCGCGCATTTCCTCGATCGCCTGCGCGACGTCCTCCGGCAGGTCATCGCCGGCCTTGCGGGCGGCCTCGATGGCCGGGCCGTGCACGGCCTGCACCGCGGCCTCGCCTTCCATGACCGCCATGCGCCCCGTGGGCCAGGAGAAGATGAAGTCGGGGTCGAATCCCTGCCCCGCCATCGCGTAGTAGCCCGCGCCGGAGGCGTGGTTCACCGTGAGCACGAGCTTGGGCACGCGCGCCGTGGCCATTGCCTCGACGAACCGCGCGCCGGCGCGGATGATCCCCTCGTGCTCCGCGTCCGGGCCCACCATGAACCCGGAGACGTCCTGCACGAAGAGCAGCGGGATGCCCTGGCGATCGCATCGATCGATGAAGAACGCCACCTTCTCCGCGCTCTCGGCGTACAGGATGCCGCCGAAGCGCGGCTTCTCGCCTGGACGTCCCTTGATCAGCCCGCGCTGGTTCGCGATGATGCCGACCGGGAGTCCCTCGATGCGCGCGTCGCCGCAGATCATCTCGCGCGCCAGGTGCCCCTGGAACTCGTCGATCGCGCCGCCGTCCACGATCGCGCGCAGCAGCGCGTGCATGTCGTAGGACATGCGGTGATCCGCGGGCAGCAGGTCGTACAGCGCCTCGACGTCGCCGACGGGCGCGCTGTCGCCAGCGCCCGCCTGGGCCGGCGCGTCCGGCAGCATCCGCACCAGCTCACGCAGCCGGTGCAGGCACGCCGCGTCCGTGTCCTCGGCGTAGTGCGCCACGCCGCTGATCTCGGTGTGCGTCACGGCGCCGCCGAGCGTCTCGCCGTCGATCACCTGGCCGGTGGCACCCTTCACGAGGTTGGGGCCGCCGAGTCCCATGAACGACGTGCCCTTCACCATGACGATCACGTCGGAGAGCGCCGGCAGGTACGCGCCTCCCGCGATGCACGGCCCCATGACGGCCGCGAGCTGCGGGATGCGCAGGTACCGCCGCATGATCGAGTTGTAGTAGAAGATGCGGCTCGCGCCGTACTGCCCCGGGAACACGCCGCCCTGGTACGGGAGGTTCACCCCCGCGGAGTCCACGAGGTAGATGATCGGGATGCGGCAGCGCATCGCGATCTCCTGCGCGCGGAGCATCTTGCGGATCGTCTCGGGCCACCACGATCCCGCCTTCACCGTCGCATCGTTGGCGACAATGACGACCTCGCGCCCGTGCACGATGCCGATGCCCGTGACGACGCCGGCGCCGGGCGCCTGGCCGTCGTACTGGTCGTACGCGACGAGCAGCCCCACCTCGAGGAAGCGCGTCCCCGGGTCGCAGAGCGCGGCGATGCGCTCGCGCGCGGTCTGCTTTCCCTGCTTGTGCTGCCGCGCGATCTTGTCAGGACCGCCGCCCAGCCGCAGTCGCTCTTCCAGCTCGCGCAGTTCCGCGCTGAGCTGGCGCAGCCGCGTCGTCACGCTTCCTGCCGCGAGCGTTCCTCGAACCACTCGCGGATGTAATTCACCAGGTCGGATGTCGGAGTCCCCGGCCCGAAAAGCCGCCCGATGCCCTGCCGGGTCAGCTCCTCCATGTCCTCCTTCGGGATGATGCCCCCGCCGGTGACCAGGATGTCGTCGCGCCCCTGCTCGGCCAGGAGCTGGTGGACACGCGGAAAGAGCGTCATGTGCGCGCCGCTGAGGATCGACAGGCCGACGACGTCCACGTCTTCCTGGACGGCGGCGTTGGCGATCATTTCGGGCGTCTGGTGCAGGCCGGTATAGATCACTTCCATGCCGGCATCGCGGAGGGCGGCCGCGACGACCTTCGCGCCGCGGTCATGCCCGTCGAGGCCGGGCTTGGCCACAAGGACTCGGATGGGACGCATGGACTGCAGGGTTCGGGAGAACGAGTGATGGCCGCGCAAGTCTGCGCGCCACCGGAAGCTAGCGGACCCGGCGGCGCCCGGGCAACTCGCCCTTGCGGGCCACGAGCAGCATCTCCGACGACCGCCGCGTGAGTGGCCGCTCGTTCCATCCGTCCCACGCCTGCTCGACCACCAGGCCGACGCCGGCCATCATCGCCGCGAGCTGCGACGCCGCGTACAGGCGGATCCGATACTCGCGCTCGCCCTTGCCGGACGGGCCACGCCAGGTGACGTGGACGGTGAGCACGCCCGACAGCGGGTCAAACTCCCGCTCGTGGCCGATCATCGTGCCATCCGGCGCCTGCCACCAGTCGCGGTCCAGGAACCGCGCCATGACCCCGTCGCGGCTGCCGCCGTGCCACAGCAGCGTGCCGCCCGGCTTCAGGACGCGCGCGAATTCGGCCAGCACGCGGGCGTCGTCGGCCGGATCGAGGAAGAACCCGAACGACGTGAACAGGTTGAGCACCGCATCGAAGCGCCCGTTCCAGCGCGCCGGCAGCTCGCGCATGTCGCCCTGGGTGTAGCGCAGCGTTGCGCCGGTGCCGCGGGCGCGCGCCTTCTGCAGGAGGACGCGGGAGTAGTCGAGCCCGTCCACGGCGAACCCGGCCTCGGCGAGCAGGTGCGCGTGCCGGCCCTGTCCGCACGGAACGTCGAGCACGCGGGCGCCGGCGGGCAGGCCGAGGACGTCGAGCACGCGCGCCACCTCGTGCCGGTCACGTTCCAGCGTGAAGACCGGCGCGTACTCCAGCAGGTAGCTCGCGTCGAAGTAGGAGGTCCACCATTCGGCGGGGGAGCGCCGCGCGCGACGGCGCCCCCCGGGCCGCGGCGGCATCAGAAGAACACCGGCTCGCGGTACGCGCCGAACACGTCTTCCATCGCGGCGCGGATCTCGTACAGCGTGCAGTATGCGCGCGCGCAATCGAGGATGAACGGCATGAGGTTCGCGTCGCCGCGCGCCGCAGTGCGGAGCGCATCGAGCGCGGCCGTGCAGCGGGCATTGTCACGCGTGGCCCGCAGCTCCGCCAGGCGCTTGCGCTGCGAATCCTCGGCGTCCTGCCCGACCCTGAGCACGGGGATCGACAGCTCGGGCTCGTCGGTCACGAACTCGTTCACGCCGACCACGAGCCGGCGCCGCTGCTCGATCTCCCACTGCTGGCGCGCCGCGGACTCGGCGATCTTGCGCTGCAGCCAGCCCGTCTCGAGGCCCCGCACGACGCCGCCGACGCCCTCGATCTCCTGGAACAGTCCTTCGGCCTCGCGCTCGAGCTGGTCGGTGAGCGCCTCCACGTAGTAGGAGCCGCCGAGCGGGTCGATCACGTTGGGCACGCCCGTCTCGTACGCCAGGACCTGCTGCGTGCGCAGCGCCACCTGCACCGCCTGCTCGGTGGGGAGCGCGAGGGTCTCGTCCATCGAGTTCGTGTGCAGCGACTGCGTGCCGCCGAGCACCGCGGCCATGGCCTGGTAGGCCACGCGCACGACGTTGTTCATTGGCTGCTGCGCGGTGAGCGTGACGCCCGCCGTCTGCGAGTGGAAGCGCATCATCCACGAGCGCGGGTCCTTCGCGCCGTAGCGCTCCTTCATGTGGCGCGCCCAGATGCGGCGCGCGGCGCGCAGCTTGGCGATCTCCTCGAAGAAGTCGTTGTGGATGTCCCAGAAGAAGGAAAGCCGCGGCGCGAAGTCATCAACCGCAAGGCCGCGGGCCATGCCCCGCTCCACGTACGTGAAGCCGTCGGCCAGCGTGAACGCGAGTTCCTGCGCCGCGGTGGCGCCGGCCTCGCGAATGTGGTAGCCGGAAATCGAGATCGTGTTCCAGAGCGGCGCGTGCCTGGCTCCCCACTCGAAGCAGTCCACGATCAGGCGCAGCGCGGGCTCGATCGGGAAGCACCACGCGTGCTGCGCCATGTACTCCTTCAGGATGTCGTTCTGGATCGTCCCGCGCAGCTTGTCGGCGCTGACGCCCTGCTTCTCGGCCGCCGCGATGTAGAACGCCCAGAGGATGATCGCCGGGCCGTTGATCGTCATCGACGTGGACACCTGGTCCAGCGGGATGCCGTCGAACAGGACCTCCATGTCGGCCAGGCTGGAGATCGCGACCCCCGTCTTCCCCACCTCGCCCTCGGAGCGCGCGTGGTCGGAGTCGTAACCCATGAGCGTGGGGAAGTCGAACGCGGTGGAGAGCCCGGTCTGCCCCTGCTGCAGGAGGAACTTGAACCGCGCATTCGTGTCGCGCGCGCTGCCGAAGCCGGCAAACTGCCGCATCGTCCACAGCTTGCCGCGGTAGCCCGTGGGATGGATGCCACGCAGGAACGGCCACGCGCCCGGGACCTCGGCGGCCGCGTCGGGCGCCATGTCGAGCGCCGTGTAGAGCGGCTCGACCTCGCGCTCGGAATTGCCGAACGCGATGTCGCGCTTGGCGCCCTTCTCGTAGCGCGCCCGCCAGGCCGCTACCTCGGCGCGCAGTTGCTCCAGTTCGGCTTCGAGGGCCGACAGCTCTCGCGTGGATGTCATCTCATCGCACCTGCGTCAGGAGGGTTCCACTGCGGGCGAGCAGCTCGTCCGCGACGCGGAACGGATTGGTCGTGCCGGCTTCCAGCGCGGGGAGCTGCGCGTCCAGCCACGCATTCGTGCCGGCGTCCTGCCAGAGTCGCTGGCGCACGCGCGACTCCACGATCTCCACCACGTGGTTGCGCATCCGCTGGCGGCGCCGCGCGTGCAGCTCGCCCGTCCGGTCAAGATAATGAAAATGGCGGTCCAGCGCCGAGACGACGTCCGCGACGCCCTCGCCCTGGGCCGCCACCGTGCGCAGCACCGGGGGCGTCCAATGCTCGGCGCCGTCCTCCTGCGCCGCCTTGCGCGCCAGCCGAGCCGGGTTCCCGCGGCTCAGGTCCACGCCGTGGTGCGCCGGCACGTGCTTCATCGTCGCGCCGCTGCGCAGGCCGATCATGAGCTCCAGCTCGTTGCGCAGGCGATCGGCGCCGGGCCGGTCCGACTTGTTCACCGCGAACACGTCGGCGATTTCCATCAGCCCTGCCTTGAGTGTCTGGATCGAGTCGCCGGACTCCGGCACGAGGACGACCATGCTCGTGTCCGCCGTGCGCGCGATGTCCAGCTCGCTCTGCCCCAC
>DASZRI010000193.1:0-2308 GCA_035549215.1 Gemmatimonadaceae bacterium
GCGAACGCGAACGTGACCGGCGTGGACAACCCGGTGCAGGAGGCGAAGGCGCCGGAGACCGAGGCGAAGGAATTCCCGGCGGGCAGCTACATCATTCGCATGGACCAGCCGTACTCGCGCATCGCCGACGCGCTGCTCGACTACCAGTACTGGAGCCCGAACGACCCGCAGAAGCAGCCGTACGACGATACCGGCTGGACCTTCCCCGAGGGATTCGGCGTGCAGGCCGTGCGCGTGACGGATACCACCGTGCTCAAGGTGCCGATGGAGCGCGTGACCGGCGCCATCGTCGCGCCGGGCGGCGTGAGCGGGACGGGGAACGTGTTCGCCATCAACCACAACGGCGACAACGCGCTCGCCACGCTGCGCTACCAGCTCCGCGATGCCGACTTCCAGGCGGTTGAGCAGCCGTTCGACGCGGCGGGGCACAAGTTCAACCGCGGCTCGTTCATCGTGCGCGGCGTCGCGGCGGCCGACCTGGACAAGGCGGCGCGCGCGCTCGGCATCCCGGTGTACGCGCTCGCGGCCGCGCCGGATGTTCCCATGCACCCGGCGCGCGCGGCCCGCGTTGCCATCCTGCACACGTGGACCGGCACGCAGACGGAAGGGTGGTGGCGCGAGGCGTTCGACGCGCTGTCCATTCCATTCACGTACATCGGCGTACAGGAGGCCGCGCGCGACGCCGACCTTCGCGCGAAGTACGACGTGATCCTCTTCCCGCCGGCGGGCGGCGGCGCGCAATCCATCGTGGACGGCATGCCCATGTGGCGCAACCCGATGCCGTGGAAGAAGACGGCGCTCACGCCGAACATCGGCGTCCTCGATTCCACCGACGACATGCGGCCCGGCCTCGGCTGGACCGGCCTGCAGCACCTGCAGGACTTCGTGCAGAAGGGCGGCGTGCTGGTCACGGTCGCCAACACGGCCGACTTCGCCGCACAGTTCGGGTTCGCGCCGGGCGTCAGCACCAGCACGACCCGTGGCAAGGTGGTGGGCAGCCTGCTGCGCACGCGGCTGGTGGACGACGCCAGCCCCATCACCTATGGCGTGATGGACAACCTCGCGATGTACAGTGCCGACGGCGGCGCGCTCGGCGTGAGCAACATGCGCGGCGGGCGGTTCGGCGGCGGGCGCTTTGGCGGAGGCGGCGCCGAGCGGCCCACGGGGCGCGGCACGGCCGACGACCCGGATGTCGTGCAGGGACGCCCGGCGCTCGCGCCGGAATTCCAGGCCCCGGCCGCGCCCCGCGTCCAGCCCTGGCAGGCTGCCCCGGTGAGCGACGAACAGCTTCGCAACCCATTGAACGTCATCCCGCCGGACCAGCGGCCGCGCGTCGCGCTGCGCTTCGCTGACCAGCGCGACCTGCTGGTGTCGGGCCTGCTCGATGGCGGCACGGACATTGCGCAACGCCCGGTCGTCGTGGACTCGCCGCTCGGCAAGGGGCACGTCGTCCTGTTTGCGACGAACCCGATCTACCGCGGCGAGACGATCGGCAGTTACTTCCTTGTGTTCAACACCATGCTCAACTTCGACCACCTCGACGCCGGGCGAGTGCTGGACCAGAAGTGACGGAAGCGCAATCGCTGCAGAGTGTGTACATCGTCGGTGCGGACGACCGCATCGAGGTCGTGGACGATGGCTGGCGCGAGTTCCTGCTTGCGAACAGCGGCCGCCGGCGTCCCCACGACGTGCTGGGCCGCAGCCTGTGGGCGTACGTGCACGGACCGGTCGTGGTGCAGGCGTACCGCGCGCTGCACCATGTCGTCCGCGCCGGGCGCGTGGTGCGGTTCCCGTACCGCTGCGACGCGCCCCGCCTGCGGCGCGAGTTCGAGATGACGATGCGCCCGCTGGCCAATGGCCGCATCGAGTACTCCACGGTCACGCTGCGCGAGGTGCCCCACGTCGCCATCCGGTTGCTCGACGCTGACGCCCCGCGCGGCCTGCCCACGCTCGTGATGTGCAGCTGGTGCAAGCGGGTGCGGCTGGGCGACTGGGTGGAGATCGAGGACGCCGTGATCCGCGCGCCGCTGCTGGACGAGGCGCTCGAGCCGCAGCTCGTGCACGGCATGTGCCCCGCGTGCGCCGATCACCTGCAATCGCAACTTGGTGTCGGCGGCGGCGCCGCCGACTTCATGGGAGGAAGCCCGTGAGCGAACACGACCTGGACCGCCTGCTCGCGAACCTGCATCAGGAGCTCTCTTCGATCCACTCCGTGGATGCGGAGACGCGCGCCCGGCTGCAGCAGCTCGCAGCCCAGCTCAAGCCGATCGTCGAGGGCGGGACTGGGAAGCTCGAGCCGGCGCAGCAC
>DASZRI010000194.1:0-7262 GCA_035549215.1 Gemmatimonadaceae bacterium
CGCCCAGGTGCAGCTCCGTGATCCCCGCCCCGCACAACTGCTCGATCACGTGGCCGAACGCGGCGAATGCGGCGCGGGACCGGTAGCCCTCCGCGCTCGTGCCGCCCACCAGGTAGTAGGCACGCGCGCCGAACAGCAGGATGCCGAGGGCCGACTGCGTGACGCCATCGCGCTCGGCGAACCAGAAGCGCATGCTGCGCGCGTCGAGCCACGCCTGCATCGTGCGGCGGTACTCCAGCCGGGGCACAGGGCGCGCATGCGTGTGGCCGCGCGCCCAGCGCCGCCCGTACGTGGTGTCCTGCAGCGCGCGCAGGCGCATCGCCCCCGCGAGCGTGGATTCCTCGCGAAAGGTGAAGCCCTCGTCCAGCGCCTTGCGCACGTTCCGCCGGTGCTGCGCCGACATCGTCCCCATCGTCTCGTGCAGCGTGGCGCCGAGCGGCATCGGGAATTCCAGGCGCGGCCGCAGGGTGAAGCCGAGCGCGCCGAGCGCCCGTGTCTCCGCGGCACGGAGCGTGGCAAAGGCCGAGCACTCCAGCCAGCCGAAGCCGCGCGCGCGCGCGACTGGGCGCAGCGCGCGCACGGCATCGCCCAGGTCCACCGACGGCGCCAGCCACGGCGTGGTGTTGAGCGCCAGCTCGCTGCGCCGTGGTCCCACGATCGGCAGGCGCGAGCGCGCGCCGCCGGCCACGGCAAAGCCGACCGGCTCACCGCGCGACAGGATCTCCAGGAACCAGGGCTCGCGGCCACTGGCCGCGAGCACGCGCCCCCACGCCGACCCGTGGAACACGTTGCCACCCGCGGCGCAAGCGCGCGCGTCCCATCCGGGCGGCGGCGTGTCGCGCGCGGCGCGAATGGTCAGCGCGGGTGGCGCGTCGAGCGGGATCGTCGGGGCGAGCGCGGTCATCAGACCTGCCGGATGTCGCACCACATGTCGGACGTCACGCGCACCCCCACGCGCACGTGCCCGTTGCGTCGCGTCACGCGCAGCTCGCCCACGCGCTCGTACCCGCTCTTGGCCACGCCGTGCAGCGAGTTGAAGTTCACCGCGTCCACGTAGCCGAACAGCTGGCGCACCCCCTCGGAGGCGGTGGCCTCGAGCAGCCGCAGGTGGCGCAGCGCCTGGAAGCCGTAGCCGCGATACGCGGGATTCGTCCACGCCTTGTAGTTGTAGATCGTGTCGTCCGGCAGGCGGATGTAGAATCCCTCGGCGATGTACACCAGCGGCGATCCGGCAATCCACGCGTAGCCCACCAGCGCGTCCCCGTCGAGCTGGAGCAGGCAGCGGTCGCCCCGCTCCGCCGCGCGGAGGTCGTTGTCCGAGAGCGTGGTATCGCCGCGCGCATGGATGGCCCGCAGCTCGTCCCCGGTGGCAAAGCGCGTCACGTGGGTGGCCGCGGCGGCCACCGCATCGGGCGCGGGCCGCGGCTCGCGCAGTGCGAACAGGTAGATGCGCCGGCTGTGCGGCCGCAGGCGGCGGTCCACGGTGTCCACCAGGCCGCGCCAGCCGGAGCTGCGCCGCACGGCCCACAAATTGCGAACCCGTGCCATTGCGCTCATCGCGAGCGCCCCGTGCGCCTGCCCAATGCGTGGGTGGCGACGGCCCGAGGACCAGGCCCCATGAGGGTGGCACCGTGGACCACATCCTGACCGAGCGCGGCGCCGGCATCCTGCGCATCACGCTCAATCGCCCGGACAAGCTCAACGCCTTCTACGGCACCATGCGGGAGGACATCGCCAGCGCCCTTCGCGAAGCGGAACATGATCCCTCGATCCGGGTGGTGGTGATCACGGGGGCCGGCCGTGCCTTCTGCGCAGGCGGCGATGTGGCGTACATGCACCAGATGCGCACGAGCGGCGAACTGGCCGACTTCTCACGCATACTCGATGCCGCGAACGCCGTCGTGCGGCTGCTCTGGCGGCATCCCAAGCCGACCATCGCCGCGGTGAACGGCGTCGCCGCCGGCGGCGGCGCCAACCTCGCCCTGGCGTGCGACATCCGCGTCGGCACCAGGGCCAGCGCGTTCATCCAGAGCTTCGCGCGCATCGGCCTCGGCCCCGACTGGGGCGGCAGCTTCACCCTGCCCCATATCGTGGGCACGGACCGCGCGCGCGAGCTGCTGCTCACGGCGCGCAAGGTCGATTCCACGGAGGCACTGCAGCTGGGGCTCCTGCACCAGCTCGTCGAGCCGGAACAGCTCATGCCGGCGGTGAACGCGCTGGCGTCGAACCTGGCGCACACGTCGCCGTGGGCGGTGCAGGCCGTGAAGGCGTCCGTGGGGCGTGCGTCGCTGCGCGAGCTGGACTCCGCGCTCGAGTTCGAGCGCAGCGCGCAGATCCGGTGCTTCCTGTCCGACGAGGCGCGCGACGCCTTCAAGGCGTTCGGGGCCCGCTCCTAGACCATTGCACCGCTGCCCCAATGTGGGGCAGCATCTGTTTGCGGAACGCGATGCGCGCCGCCGCCCTGCGCCGCCGGGCCGGGGTTCAGGCCTGCAGCGTGCGCCGCACCAGGTTCAGCGCGGCCTGCGCGGCGCGCTGGCGCACTTCCTCGCGGTCACCCCACGCGTGCATCTCGGCCACGTGCACCTGGCCACCCACATCCACGCCCAGCCACACGAGCCCCACGGGCTTCCCCGGCGTTCCGCCGCCGGGTCCCGCGATGCCGGTGATGCCGACGCCGATGTCGGCGCCAGTGCGCGCACGTGCGCCACTGGCCATCGCGCGCACCACGGGCTCGCTCACCGCGCCGTGCGCCTGCAGCACCGCCTCGTCCACGCCAAGCAGCGACACCTTGAGCGCGTTCGCGTACGAGATCATGCCGCCCAGGAACACGTCGCTCGAGCCCGGAACCCGCGTGATGCGTGCACCAAGCATCCCGCCCGTGCAGCTCTCGGCGACGGCGATCGTCATGCGGCGCTCGCGCAGCATGTCGATCACCAGCGCGGCCAGGTCGTCCGTGCCCTCGCCGTAGATGTCGGGTCCCAGCGTGCCGCGCAGTCGCCCGGCGGCATCCGCCAGCGTGCGGTCGGCCTCTTCCGGCGCACGATCGCGCACGGTGAGCCGCAGGTCCACGCCGTCCACGTTCGGCAGGTAGGCGAGCGTCACGCCGGGCACGCCGCCCGGGATCGCCTCGATGCGCTCGGCGAGCAGCGACTCGGGGACGCCGGTCGTGCGCAGCGTGCGCGAGCGCACGACGCGCTCCGCCGGCACGCGCTGGCGCAGCAGCGGGAGCAGCGCGTCGGCGAGCATGCCGCGCATCTCGCGCGGGACGCCGGGCAGCATGGCCACCCAGCGGCCGCGCTCGTCCTCCAGCCAGATGCCCGGCGCGGAACCGTGGTTGTTCTGCAGCTTCGTCGCGCCCTGCGGCACCATCGCCTGCATGCGGTTGGTCGCCGGCAGCGCGCGCTTGAACCGCGTACGCCAGCGTTCCTCCATCCATGCCAGGTGCTCCTGGTCCAGCACCATCTCGCGCCCGAACAGCGCGGCGATGGACGCCTTGGTCATGTCGTCGCTGGTCGGGCCCAGCCCGCCCGTGGTGATCACCGCGCCCGCGCGGTCCAGCCCGTCGCGCACCGCGGCCGCAATGGCCTGCGCGTCGTCGCCCACCGTGGTGCGCCGCGTGATCTGCACCCCGATGGCCGCCAGCTCCCGCGCCAGGTGCGCGGCGTTCGTGTCAATCGTGAAGCCGAGCAGCAGCTCGTCTCCAATGGTGACGATCTCGATCTGCATGGGACTATCGCGCCCGGGGCGCGCCTGCCAGGAGGCTGCCGTAGCTGCGCACGTACAGCCAGAGGGACCAGAGGGTGAGCACGGTGGCGCCGGCCATCATCACCACGCCCACCGTGCCGTTGAAGTTGGCGAACCAGCGCCAGGCCGGCTGCGTCCACTGCTGGCCCACCGCCACCGTCGCAATGTAGAACCAGAAGAACGCGGAGCCGACCCACACGAGCTGCATCGCCGTCTTCCACTTGGCGGGCCCGATGGCGGAGATCACCACGCCGCGCTTCTTGGCCACGCCGCGGAAGATGGACATGAACGCCTCGCGCCCGATGATCACGGCCGGGATCCACCACGGCAGCGCGATGAGCCCGAAGGGCGTGGTGAACGGGAACGCGGACCCGCCCGCGGGGCGCAGCATGGCGCCGACGCTGCCCGGCACCACCGGCGCCGCGAACGCCGAGAACAGCGACGCCGACGTGCCGGAGCCCGTGAGCACGAACATCGGCACGAGCGTGGCGACGAGCAGCAGCTTGTCCGCCGCCGGGTCGAGCAGGCGGCCGAGGTCCGTCTCCTCGGCGCGCGAGCGCGCGAGGTGCCCGTCCACGTAGTCGGTGACCGCGGCCACCACGAACAGGACGAACGCCGTGAGCCGCAGCGCCGCCGAATGCGAGAACGGCAGCACGGCGATGAACGGCGTGGCGGCGATGCGCCCGACGGTGAGCGCGTTGGGGAGGTTCACCCGCGCCCCCGCGCCCTCAGGCGAGCGACTTGAGGACGAGCTTGCTCACCGCACGCAGCGTCTCGAAGACGCCGTCGCCGGTCACGGCCACTGCCTCGAAGTACGGCGCGCGCTCGATCCACTCGCCCGTGGGGAGCTGCTCCACCAGGTTCTCGCCGGCGTGGTAGGGATCGGGCGTCACGCGCTGCTTCGCGGCATCCGTCACTTCCCAGCCCGGGTTGAGCGCCGCCTGCAGGTCGCGCACCGGCGACGCGTTGGGCAGGTCGCGCTTGTTGTACTGGATCACGAACGGCATCTTCGTCAGGTCGTACCCGTACTCGGCCATGTTGTCGTACAGGTTCTGCATGGCCTCCTGGTTCGCCTCCATGCGCTCGAGCTGCGAGTCGCCCACGAAGACGATGCCGTCCACGCCCTTCAGGATGAGCTTGCGGCTGGCGTTGTAGTACACCTGGCCGGGCACCGTGTACAGGTGGAAGCGCGTCTTGAAGCCGCGGATCGTGCCCAGGTCCACGGGCAGGAAGTCGAAGAAGAGCGTGCGTTCCGTCTCGGTGGCCAGCGAGATGAGCTTGCCGCGCGTGTCGGGCTGCACCTTGCCGTACACGTGCTCCAGGTTCGTCGTCTTGCCGCCGAGCCCGGGCCCGTAGTAGACGATCTTGCAGTTGATCTCGCGCGACGCGTAGGTGATCATCGACATGCTGTCGGTCTCCCCTTACTGGAACAGCTTGTCGATCTCGTCGTCGGCGCCGGCGAGAATGTTCGGCGCCGCCGGCTGCCCCGACGCGCCCCGCGAAAAGACTGCCTCGAACAAGCGCGTAAGCTCCTCCACCGTCTGCTTCATCTTCAGGCGCACCAGGCCCAGCGTCGTGCGGTTGTCGAACAGCACGACCAGGATCACGCGGCGCGCCACGTCCGCCAGGTACATGGACTCCTTCTCGCCCTGGTGGAACAGCGAGTTGAAGTCGGACTCGCCGATCAGCTTGGCCAGCTGGTCGTTGGCGCTGAAGTCGGCCGCCGTCAGCGTGGCGAACGTGGTGGGGTCGAAGCGCGGCTGCTCGCCCACCGTGGCCACGAGCTGCCCGGTGCGATCGACCAGCAGCGCGCACCGCGCGTTGGCGTCGTGCAGGAACCGCTGCAGCGACTGCGTGATCGCGCCGAAGTCGTCTTCCGTGAAGGACCAGCTTGCTGCGCCAACCGGCATGTGTTCGCCCGCCTGGTTATCCGAGGTACGCCTGCATCCGCCGCAGGGCGCGCGCACCGCGCCGCCGCAGCAACGGGTGCCGCTCCCACTCCACGTACTCCGCCAGCAGCCGCGCCGTGGCCACCCCGGGCCGCCCCTGCAGGTAGCCCAGCGCCGCCAGCCGCCGCATCGGGCGCCGGCTGAACAGGTCGCGCCGCGACCGCTGGATCTGCACGCTCCACACGACGAGGCCCGCCAGCAGCCCGCCCAGGAACCCCGCCGCCATCGCCTTCTGCTCGCGTTCCCGCATCACATCGCCCTCCGCGCCGACAGGGCCTGCGCGATCGTCACGCCATCCGCGTACTCCAGGTCGCCACCCACCGGCAACCCGCGCGCGATGCGCGTCACCGTCACTGCCGTCCCCGCCAGCTGCCGCTGCACGTAGAGCGCCGTCGCTTCCCCTTCCAGGCTCGGGTTCGTGGCCACGATCACCTCGCGCACCGGCGACCCTGCCCCCGACACCCGCTCCACGAGCTGCGCCATCGTCAGGTCCTCGGGGCCCACGCCCTCCAGCGGCGAGAGCCGCCCACCGAGCACATGGTACACGCCGCGATACTCGCCGGCCCGCTCGATGGCACTGATGTCCGACGCCTCCTCCACCACGCAGACGACCGCCGCGTCGCGACGCACGTCCGCGCACACCGCGCACAGCTCGCCTTCCGTCAGGTTGAAGCACCGCGCACATGGCCGCACCCGGTCGCTCAGCGTCATGAGCGACTGCGCCAGGCGCCGGCTCTGCTCCGACGGCTGCTTCAGCAGGTGATACGTCAACCGGAGCGCCGTCTTCCGGCCGATCCCCGGCAGCTTCGCGAATTCGGCGGCGAGTTCGTCAATCGCCGACACGTCAGAACGGCAGCTTGAAGGGGAGCGGGAGCCCGCCGGTCACCTTGCCCATTTCCTGCTGGGCCTGCTCCTGCGC
This sequence comes from Gemmatimonadaceae bacterium, assembly GCA_035549215.1. Classification (GTDB taxonomy): domain Bacteria; phylum Gemmatimonadota; class Gemmatimonadetes; order Gemmatimonadales; family Gemmatimonadaceae; genus JAGWRI01. Next base: position 6,613 of record DASZRI010000194.1, read on the forward strand.
CTTCTTCTGTGCCTCCGTGACGGCCACGAGGACCAGGTCCTCGAGCATCTCCACGTCGGCGGCATTGACCACGGAAGGATCGATCTTCACGCGCTGCACCGCTCCCGTGCCGTTCACGTCCACGGTCACCAGGCCACCGCCGGACCTGCCCGTCACGGTGAGCTTCTGCAGCTCGGACTGCATTTCCTGGAACTTGCCCTGCATCTCCTGCGCCTGCTGCAGGAGCTTCATGAAATCACGCATGGATGGACAGCAGCCAAAGGTGAGGTAAAGTACGCCCCGCTCAGGGGGCGAGGCAAGCACGACGCCCCGCTAGTCGACCACGTCCAGGTCCAGGGCGTCGATCGCCGCGCCGAGTACCGGATCCCGCTTGCGCAGCGCCGCCAGCCGCTCGTTCCGGATCATCTCGTCCGTGAGGCGCCGCGGTGTCCCGGCCGACTCGCCAGCGGCCACGGCCACGCGGGCCACGCCGCTGAACCACTCGCCCAGCACCTTCACCACCTCGGCGCCCTTCTCGGCGATGGCCTGCGCGTGGAACTCATTGGGCTCGTCAAGGCGAAGGGTCACGTCCCCCTTGGCGGACACGGCGACCGGCATGGCGTTGGCCAGCGCGGCCGCCAGGACGCCGGAGCCGCCGGCCCGTACGCGCG
>DASZRI010000195.1:0-9188 GCA_035549215.1 Gemmatimonadaceae bacterium
GGACCTCGCCGAGGCCTCCGACGGCGGCGTGTTCGCGCTCTTCACCAGCCACCGCGAGGTGCGCCGCACGGCGGAGCTGCTCCGCGCGCAGGGCGCCGAGCGGCGGTGGACGCTGCTCGTCCACGGCGAGGACACGCGCGACCGCCTGCTCACGCGCTTCCAGGAATCCGGGCGCGCGCTGCTCCTCGGCACCGCGTCCTTCTGGGAGGGCGTGGACGTGCCCGGGGATCCGCTGCGCGGGCTGCTCATCGCCAAGCTCCCGTTTCGCGTGCCGTCCGAGCCCGTGACGGCAGCCCACTGCGAAGCCATCGAGCAACGCGGCGGCGACCCATTCGCGGAGTACATGATCCCCCACGCCGCGCTGCGGCTGAAGCAGGGATTCGGGCGCCTGGTCCGCACGGCGAGCGACCGCGGGGCCGTCGTGATCGCCGACCCGCGGGCCGTTACGCAGCGCTACGGCGCCGACCTCCTGCGGGGGCTTCCGCCGGCCCGCCGCATCGTGGATCCCTGGGATGAATTGCGTCCCATTGTTCGTGAGTTCTACAGCCAGTCCATTCGATAGATTCCCATCATGCCAACTCCAGCCACCCGTCCCGGCAAGATCGTCTGCGTGGGGCGCAACTACGCCGCCCACGCGAAGGAAATGGGGAACGACGTTCCCCGCGAGCCGCTCCTGTTCCTCAAGCCGCCCTCCAGCGTGATCGGCCCGGGCGACGCGATCGTCCTCCACCCGATGTCCCAGCACGTGGAGTACGAGGGCGAGATTGGCGTCTTCATCGGCCGCACGCTGCGCAACGCGTCCGAGGCCGACGCGACAGCCGCCATCCGCGGCGTCGCCGCCGTGAACGACGTGACCGCCCGGGACCTGCAGAAGTCGGACTCGCAGTGGACCCGCGCCAAGGGGTTCGACACCTTCTGCCCCATCGGGCCGGAAGCACCCGTTCCCGGCGACCTGGCAACCCTGACCGTGGTCACGCGGGTCAACGGGGTGGAGCGCCAGCGCGCCAGCGCGAGCCAGATGGTCTTCACGATTCCTGCCCTCGTGTCGTATATCTCTCGGGTGATGACCCTGGAGCCGGGCGACCTGGTGCTCACGGGCACGCCCGCCGGCGTCGGAACCCTTTCTGCCGGCGACGAGGTAGAAGTCGAGATTGTCGGCGTGAGCCATGTCCGCAACCCTGTAGCCGCGAGCCGCTAGTGCCCCGGATTTCCAACCGCCTGGAGACGCTCCCCGAGTACGTGCTGGCCCGCATTCCCCAGCGGAAGCGGGAACTGCTGGCGCGCGGCGTGGACGTCATCGACCTGGGCGCCGGCGACGCGGACCTCATGCCGCCCGAGGCAGCGCAGGCCAAGCTTGCCGAGGCGGTCACGGTTCCCGCCATGAACCGCTACGGCTTCGGGTTGGGCTACGTGCCCTTCCGCGAGGCCGTGAGCGCGTGGATGCACAAGCGGTTCGGCATGAAGTTCGACCCGATGACCGAGATCGTCCCGCTGCTTGGCAGCAAGGAAGGGATCTCGCACCTCGCGCTCGCGTACGTCGAGCCGGGGCAGTGCACCATCGTCCCCGAGCCGGGCTACAACTCGTACGCCGGCGGCACGCTGCTCGCGGGCGCCGAGGCGTACCGCTACGCCCTGCGCCCGCGCACGAACTTCCTCGTCGAGCTGGACGACATTCCCGAGGACGTCCTGCGGCGCACGCGCATCCTCTACCTGAACTACCCGAACAACCCGACGGCGGCCATCGCGCCCCGCGACTACCTCGAGCGCGTCGTGCGCCAGTGCCGCGAGCGCGACATCCTGCTCGTGTACGACAACGCCTACTCCGAGATGGCGTTCGACGGCTACGTGCCGCCGAGCATCTTCGAGATTGACGGCGCCCGCGACGTGGCCATCGAGTTCCACTCGATGTCCAAGACGTACAACATGACGGGGTGGCGCTGCGGCTGGGCCGTGGCGAAGCCCGAGATCGCCGGTGCGCTGGCCCGCGTGAAGAGCTTCGTGGACACGGGGCAGTTCATGGCGGTGCAGGCGGCCGCCGTTGCCGCCCTCGAGAGCTACGACGACTTCCTGCCGCGCAACCTGGCCGTCTTCCGCCAGCGGCGCGACGCGGCCGTGGCGGCGTTCCGTGAAGCCGGGTTCTCGTGCGAGGTGCCGCGCGCCACGATGTACCTCTGGGTGCCGCTGCCCGAGGGCGTGCCCAGCGCGCTGTTCGCCGATCGCCTGATGGACGAGGAGGGCGTGATCGTGATGCCCGGCTCGGGCTTCGGCGCGGGCGGCGAGGGGTTCTTCCGCATCTCGTTCATCACGTCCCCTGAGCGCATCGCCGAGGCGGCGCGGCGCGCCGGCCGCGTCCTCCAGTCGCTCGGCGCGGGAGCGGCGTGAAGCAGCGCCGGTCGGCGGGCTCCTTCGTTGCATCCATCGCCATTCACGTGGTGGTGGTGCTGCTGCTCGCGCAGATCGTGTTCGAGTACCCGATCGGCCTGTTCAGCAACCACCTGGCGCCGCGCATCCCCACGCCGGAGCCTATCCACTACGTGACGGTGCGCCCCCCGTCCGGCATCATCGGCACCACGACCAGGCCGCGGGTGAAGCCGTCCGGGGGCTCGGCGCGCCCCGCGCCGCTCATTCCGCCGACCACGATCCCGACCACCGTCCCGCCAATCACCCCGCCGGATCAGGGGATCTCGCGTGAGGCCGGCGGCAAGGGCACCGGTGTCGGTGTCGGCACCACCGCGGGGCCGGCCACGGGCGTCATTCCCGCACCACCCGATGCCCGCATCCGCCTGGATGCGTCGCCCGTCATGCCCGTGCAGCGCACCCCGGCCGAAGCGATCGACAGCATCGTCAACCAGCTCTACGGCATCCTGGTGGACTCGGCCACCGTCGAGGCCAACCGCCGCAAGCCAGGCGACTGGACGCTCACCACCAAGGACGGCAAGAAGTACGGGTGGGACCAGACGGGCATTCGCGTCGGCAAGTGGACGATCCCCAACGCGCTGCTCGCCCTGCTGCCGCTGAACAACCTGCAGGGCAATCCGCTGTACATGGGGCAGAACGCGCGCAGCGCGGACGCCATCCGCGCCGACGTGCTCTATCAGGGGCGCCTCGCGATCACCGAGGACGAGTTCCGCGACGCGGTCAAGCGCATCCGCGAGCGGAAGCAGAAGGAGCACGACGACCAGCAGAAGGCGCGCCCGTCACCGTCGAGCGGCAAGGATCCGGCCACGCCGGATCCCAGCCACCCCTAGCGCACTCAGGCCGCGGTCTCTTCCGTGCGGGCGGGCGGTTCCTGCTCGAAGAATGGGCGGAACACGCCGCACACCACGCCGAGGATCGCGAAGTCGTCCCGCGGTCCCACCTCGATGGGCTTCTCGCCGGTGTTCGCGGCCTCGAGCACGATCGTCGCGCCGCGGTGCGTGAGCGTGCGGACCACCGCCTGTCCGCCGACGCGGGCCGCCACCAGGTCGCCGTCCTTGGCGCGCGTGGACGGCGACACCATCACGTAATCCTGGCGCAGGATGCCGCGCGAGCTCATCGCGTCGTCGGCGGCGCGCAGGTACATCACGTCGTCACTCGGCACGAACCGGCGGTCCACCGTGACGTAGCGCTCCGCGTGTTCCCCCACGGGCTCGGCCGGCTTGGCGACGTCGATGCACGGTACCGGCTGCACGTTTCCCGCCGCGGCGAAGCCGAGGATCCGCACCCCGCGCGACCGCGACTCGTCCCGCTCGATGTACCCCTTGCTGGCGAGCGAATGCAGCAGGTCGGAGACGGTCTTGGTGGACTTGATCCGGAACTTCTTCGCGATCTCGCGGATGCTCGGCTGGTACGTGTTCTCCGCGAGGAAGTCTATCATGTAGTGATAGACGCGCCGTTCCAACTGCGTGAGCGGTTCCGTCATGGACCAGGCCCTCTCGCGTGGGGGCGCGCGCCATCGCACGCCTTGCAAACCGGGGGGTATGGCCGAATGTAGTAGCGCCCGAGTTGGGCGGTCAACAGCAGTTTATCCGACGCGATGTGCGGTGGATGCTCACGTGGCCGTGGTGCGAGCCTGCAGCATCGCGAGCGCCGCGTCCAGCCGCGCCAGCGACCGCTCGCGCCCCAGCAGCACGAGCACGTCGAAGATCCCCGGGCTCACGGAAAGCCCCGTGAGCGCCACGCGCAGCGGCTGGAAGATCTTGCCGGCTGCCACCCCGCGGGACTCGGCGAGCGTCCGCAGCGCCGGCTCCATGGCGTCGGCGTTCCACGCGGGCAGGGCCGCGAGCGCCTCCCTGGTCTGGCGCAGCACCTCGGCCGTGGCCATGGCGTCCTTCCACTGCTTTGCCACCGCATCGGGATCGTAGTCCACGGTGTCGCGAAGGTACGGCGCCGCCTGCCGCACGATGTCATCGATCGTGCGCGCGCGCACCTTGAGCTGGTCGAGCAGGCTCAGGTACCAGTCGCGGCGCGCGGCCAGCTCGTCCCGCGTCGCCAGCCCCGCGGCGACGATGGCGGGCGTCACGCGCGGCTCGAGTTCGGCGCTGGACATCAGGCTCAGGTGCTGGCCGTTCATCCACTCGAGCTTGGTCGTGTCGAACACGGACGCCTTGCGCAGCAGCCCGTCCGTGCTGAACAGCTCGATCATCTGCGGCAGCGTCATGACCTCGATGTCGTTGCCCGGGGACCAGCCGAGCAGCGCCAGGAAGTTGAGCATCGCCTGCGGCAGGATGCCCTTGTGCTGGTAGTCGCCGACCGCGGTGGCGCCGTGGCGCTTGCTCAGCTTCTTGCCGTCCATGCCGTGGATCATCGGCAGGTGGGCGAAGGTGGGCAGCTCGGCCCCGAGCCCGCGGTAGAGCAGGATCTGCTTGGGCGTGTTCGAGATGTGGTCGTCGCCGCGCATCACGACGGTGATGCGCATCGCGATGTCGTCCGACACGACCGCCATGTTGTAGATCGGCGTCCCGTCGGACCGCAGGACGACGAAGTCCTCGATGTCCTTGTTCGGGAAGCTGATCGTGCCGTGCACCAGGTCGTCCCACGACGTGGTGCCCTCGGGGACGCGGAAGCGCACGGTGTGCGGCATGCCCGCGGCCACGCGGCGCGCGACCTCGTCGGCCGGCAGGCGGTCGCATCGGCGATCGTACTTGAACGGCTCCTTGCGCGCGTCGGCCTCGGCCCGGCGCTGCTCCAGCTCTTCCTGGGTGCAGAAGCAGCGGTAGGCGAGCCCGGCGTCGAGCAGGCGGCGCGCGTCGGCCTGGTGCCGCGCCAGGTTTGCGCCCTGGTAGACGACCTCCTCGTCCCAGTGCAGCCCCAGCCACTCCAGCCCCTCGAAGATGGCGCGGGTGCTCTCCTCGGTGCTGCGGGCCTTGTCCGTGTCCTCGATGCGGAGCAGGAACTGCCCGTTGTAGTGCTTGGCGTACAGCCAGTTGAACAGGGCCGTGCGCGCGCCGCCGACGTGGAGGTAGCCGGTGGGGGAGGGAGCAAAGCGGAGACGGGGGCCCATCTGGGTGCCGGATTGGAGAAGGTCGAAACGGAACGGGCCCGCCGGAGGGCGGGCCCGAACGGAGACGGAGGGATTCGAACCCTCGATACAGGTTTAACCCCGTATAACGGTTTAGCAAACCGCCGCCTTCAGCCTCTCGGCCACGTCTCCCAGGGTGCGAGCCCCGGAATCTAGGCGCGCTTCCCACTCGCATCAACTCCGCGCGCGCAATTCGTGATCCGTCAAGCGGTTGCCGGCCCGGCGCAACCTTACACCACGCTGACAACGCTCCGCCGCCAGCAGCCGTAAGGAGGGCATAGATTCCGGCAGCCAGGCGCGCGGCCCGCACGGTCGCGCTGGCTGGGGTTCCACCGACCACCAATAACCTGCCAGACCTCATCATGAGACGACTGCTTTCAGCCGCCCTCCTGCTCCTTGCCCTGCCGGCCTTCGCCAACGCCCAGGCCACACTCACCGGCATCGTGATCGACCGCCAGGGCAGCCACCCGATCGCCGGCGCAACGGTGGCCGCCCCCGGCGGCTCGCCCAGCACCACGACTGACAACGCGGGCAGGTTCACGCTGGCCAGCGACCGGCCGCTCACGCGCGTGCTCGTCTCGGCGGTGGGCTATACGGGCCGTGAAGTGCCCGTGTCGGCCGGCACCACGTCGCTCGTCATCGAGCTCGAGCCCGCGCAGACGATGCTTCCCGGGATGCAGGTCGTGGCCAACAAGCCCGCGCCGTCGGTGAGCGTCCTCACGGCCGCCGACCTGGACCGTGCGAGCGGGCTGTCGCTGGAGAATTCGATCAACGCGCTGCCGGGCCTTTTCATGCAGTCGCGCACGCCGTGGGGCGGCGCCCGCATCACCATCCGCGGCTACTATCCGAGCACGAGCGGCAACAGCCCGAACTCGAACGGCCTCGGCTACCAGGTGTTCCTGAATGACATCCCGGTCACCGACGCCACGGGCACGACCGTGCTGGACGACATCGACTACTCGACACTCGGCCGCGTGGACGTGTTCAAGGGCCCGGTGTCCAGCCAGCTCGGCAGCTACATCGGCGGCGCCGTGATGATGAGCACCGCGCGCCCGACGCCCAACCAGACCAGCATCACCCAGCAGGTGATCAGCGGCACGGACGGCCTGCTGCGCACCAACTCCTCGCTGCAGAGCGCCACCAGCACCTCCGACCTGACGCTCAACTACGGCCACCAGGCGTATGACTCCTTCCGCCCGCACAGCGGGTCGGGCAAGGACTACCTGCGCGCGACGGGCGACTTCGAGGTCGGCGGCAACCAGACCGTCTCCACCTACGTCGCCTACAACCGCTCGTTCGAGGAGCTGGCCGGCGAGATCGACAGCACCGACTTCTACAACCGGAATCCGGTGAGCAACGCGGCCTACCTGGCCAACGATTCCCACATTGCGCTCACCAGCTTCCTGGCCGGCGTCACCGATCACTACCGCATCACCTCGGACATCACGAACCAGACGACGCTGTTCGGCAGCGGGCGCACCTCCAACCAGCCGTTCGCGCATGGCGTCACCGACGTGAACCAGTTCAACATGGGCGTGCGCTCGTCGTTCGGATACACCGGCCGCGTGGAAGACGTGGGGATCAACGGCGCACTCGGCCTCATGGCGCAGCGCTCCAACCTGACGAGCAACGGCGTGTTCATCGTGCCCGCGCCGCCGTATCCGCAGCGCCCCACCGCGCAGGAGAACTTCGCGTCGAACCTGTCGCTCTTCACCGAGTGGGGATTCACGCTGCCCAGCCGCACGACGCTCACCGCCGGCGGGAGCCTGAACCGGAACCAGTTCGGCATCCGGAACATGCTGAAGAACAACCAGCTCACGGACACCACGCAGCTCGTGACGAAGACCTTCGACTGGGTGTTCACGCCGCGCGTGGCGCTGACGCAGGAGCTGTCGGGGACGATGTCGCTGTACGCGAGCGCCAGCTCGGGATACACGCCGCCCCTGCTCAGCAACGTGATTGCCAGCAATGGCACGCTCGACCTGTCGCTCAAGCCCGAGCGCGCGGTGCAGTACGAAGTCGGCGCGCAGGGCACCGCGCTCGACGGCCGGCTCTCCGGCCAGGTGGCCCTGTTCGACGTCGAGAACTCGGACAAGCTCGTGACGCAGACCGCGAACTCGGTCACGTTCACGACGAACGCCGGCAAGCAGCGCGACCAGGGCGCCGAGGTGTCGCTGGGCTACTCCCTGGTGGACGACCGCTCGCAGCCGCTGTCGCTGCTGCGCCCGTGGGTCTCGTACAGCTACACCAAGGCCACCTTCGTGGACTTCAAGAGCGACAACAATAACAACGCGGCCACGGTGGACTTCTCGGGGAACGCGGTGCCGCGGGTGCCGCGAAACATGATGACGATCGGCCTCGACGCCGCCGGCAACCAGGGCCTCTCGCTCAACGCCACGTGGCAGTACGTGGACAAGGTGCCGGTGACGTTCGACAACTCCACGTGGATGCGTTCGTACGACCTGCTGGGTGCCAAGGTCGGCTACAAGGCGCAGCTGGACCGTCACTGGTCGCTCAACCTCGCGGCCGGCGGCAACAACCTGCTCGGCAGCACGTACTACAGCTTCCTGTTCGTCGGGCCGAACTACGGCGGGCTGGCCCAGGCGCAGGACGGGGGCCACGGTGACGGGTACATCATCCCGGCGCCGTACAACGCCACCTTCTACGGGAACATCGGGCTGAGCTACATCTTCTGACCTGGCACTCGGCGGCGGCCGGTGACGGCCGGCGCGCGGCGTCGACGTTGCCGGCGTGATCCGGCGGCGGTGATGCGGTGCCCGAATGCAAACGGCCCGCGGGCGTGATGCTCGCGGGCCGTCCGTGTTTGCAGCCAGCGGAGGGCACAGGATTCGAACCTGTAAGCCGCTTTCGCGGCGCCGGTTTTCAAGACCGGTGCAATAGCCGTTCTGCCAGCCCTCCCGGCACGAATAATCGTCGGCACGAGGACGCGGCGCAATCCGCGCCATCGCCGGGGATGCATCCGCGTCACGTCATCGAGCGAAGGCCTCCGCGTGCGCGCCCTGCCACGCGTTGCTGAATTGGTTGTGATGCACGAAGTCCGCAAGGTCGCGCCGCACGCGGACCGCCGCCGGCGGCTCGACCACCGGATAGCCCAGCCGGACGGCGAAGGCGATGCGCAGTCCGTCGGGCACACCGAGCACGTGGCGGAGTTCGCGCTCCACGCCTTCGGCGCCGAACGCGCTCACCACCTGCATGCTGACGCCGAGCGACTCGGCCATCAGCCACGCATTCTCCAGCATGCAGCCCAGGCTCATGACGCCGAGCGCATCATGCTCCGATGCGGGTGCGCGCCTGCGTGGATCCCACGTGACGACGAGCAGCACGGGGCTCCCGGCGAGCGTGTCGCCGAGGGTGCCATGGCGCGTTTCCTCGGGCACGCGGGCCAGCGTGTCGCGCGTCGTCCACGCGGGCGGGAAGTGCGCGGCCAGGATGCCGGTCTTGCGGGTGCGCAGCTCCTCGGGTGACGCGGCGAGCTGCGCGAAGTTCTCGCGGATGAACTCCAGCGAGACCGTGTGCCCGATCCGCCCGATTGCCTCGAGCGTGTCGGGGTCGTCCACGACCACGATGTCGAAGTTCTGCATGTTGTGGGCGGTGGGTGCCCACCGGGCGGCCTCGAGGATGCGCGCCAGGTCCGCGGCCGGGATGGCCCGGTGCGGGTCGAACGGGA
>DASZRI010000196.1:0-2642 GCA_035549215.1 Gemmatimonadaceae bacterium
GGTGGCGATCGGGACGTGGGCGCCGACGATGCCGTGGCCGCCCAGGAAATTCACGTTGCGGTCGAACATGTGCATCGAGCCGCCCTTGCCGTGCACGCAGCCGTCCACGCGGCCGAACAGCTCGGCCATGACGGCGCGCGGCGACATGCCGCGCACGAGCGCCTGGCCGTGGTCGCGGTAGGTGGTGATGACGTAGTCGTCGGGGCGGAGCTGCCCCACGATGCCGGTGCTGACGGCTTCCTGCCCGATGTAGAGGTGGCAGAACCCGCCGATCTTGCCCAGCGCATATGCCTCGGCCGCGCGCTCCTCGAAGTGGCGCTGCAGGACCATCGAATGCAGCAGCTCCTTGTGGAGCGCGGCATCGGACTTGGAGTCGGACTTTTTCTTGGTGGCCATGATGGAGAGGGTGAAGTATCTGCGTGCGGGCGCGGCGTCAGACGCCGGCGGCCTGCACCTGTTCCCACGCGTGGTAGCTGGAGCGCACGAGCGGTCCGGCTTCCACGTGGCGGAACCCGAGCTCGCGTCCCACCTGGCGGAACCACGCGAACTCATCGGGGGTGACGTAGCGATCGAGCGGGATGTGCCCGTCGGACGGGCGGAGGTACTGGCCGAGCGTGAGGATGTCCACGTCCACGGCGCGGAGGTCCTTCATGACCTCGACGACTTCCTCGTTGGTCTCGCCCATGCCGAGGATGATTCCCGTCTTGGTGGGAATGCCGGGGGCGAGGCGCCTGGCGGTGCGGAAGATCTCCATCACGCGTTCGTAGCGGCCGCCGGGGCGGCAGCGCTTGTAGAGGCGCGGGACGGTCTCGGTGTTGTGGTTGTAGATGTCGGGGTTGGCCTCGAGGACGGTGCGGATGGAGTCCTCGCGTCCCTGGAAGTCGGGGACGAGCACCTCGACGGAGGTGTCGGGGTTGCGGGCCTTGATCTGGCGGATGGTCTCGGCAAAGGCCCAGGCGCCGAAGTCCGGGAGGTCGTCGCGATCCACGGAGGTGAGGACGACGTGGCGCAGGCGCATCTCGGAGGCGGCTTCGGCCACGCGTTCCGGCTCGGCGGGGTCGAATTTCGGCGGGCGGCCGTGGGAGACGGCGCAGTAGGCGCAGTTCCGGGTGCAGACGTCGCCGAGGATCATGAAGGTGGCGGTGCCGTGCTCCCAGCATTCGCCGACGTTGGGGCAGTGCGCTTCCTGGCAGACGGTGTGGAGGTCCAGGTCGCGCATGAGCTGCTGGAGGCGCAGGTAATTGGCGCCGCCGGGTGCCCGGACCTTGAGCCAGGAGGGCTTCCGGTCGGGGAGGGGGTCGGCGCGGTGCCGGCCCATTATCTGATACAGGGTGTCGCCCATGGACGGTCGGGGATAAGGAATGCGCGGGGGAATCTAGGGAGTGGCAAACATCAATGGTAGCAATGGGTAACTAACTATTTGTCAGATTGAAGGTTATCGTATTGACTGGTGGCGGTCGGAAACCCCCGGCCCGCAGGATCGTAGGGATGGGTGGAGATTGTCTGGTAGCCGGGGGTGGGCTCCGGGTGTTATCGTACAGCGTCGCCGAGAGGCGTCGCGCCACGGGAGGAGGGGACGATGTTCCGCACGATTTTCATGATCGGCTTGTTCGCGCTGCTGGGGCTGTTCGTGCTCAAGCTGGCGTTCGGGCTGTTCGGCGCGATGTTCTCGCTCCTGTTCGTGCTGCTGGGATTGGCGATCAAGATCGCGGTGGTGGGGGCGATCGTATACCTGATCATTCGCGTCGTGAGTCCGGAGACCGCGCGGCGGTTGCGCGGGCGCTGGTCGGGGACTTCGGCGTAAGGGCTTCACGCGGGGCGCGCCCGGAATCGCGTGTCGCGTGGAGGCGGCGGACGAGACGAGAGTCTGGTCCGCCGTTTTCTTTTTGCGCGGGCGAACTAGCGCGAAGAGTCCAGTTCGTCGCACACGGACCACACGAGCAGGGGGACCATGAGCTCGTGGTGGCCGGTGATCTCGTAGCCGGCGCCGCTCTGCAGGGTGGGGCGCTGGACGACGTTCATGCGCGGGCGGTAGTGGCGCTGCATGTCGAGGTCGCAGGTGACGAAGCCCTGCGGCTTGCCGCTGCCCAGGTTGCGGGCGATGGTGAGCGCCTTCAGGAACACCTCGGGCATGATGACGGCGCTGCCGAGGTTGAGCACGACGCCGCCATCGTCGAGGTGGGCGATGGACGCCGCGAGGCGGCGGAAGTCGCGGTGGCTGGTGTCGCCGATGGCGGCGCCGTTCGCCGCCGGGTGCTGGTGGATGATCTCTGCGCCGAGCGCGGCGTGCACGGTGAGCGGGACCCCGAGCCGGTGCGCATTGAGCAGCACGGAGAGCTCGGGGTGCGCGAGCGCGTGCTCGTTCTCCAGCGCGACGGCGAGTGATTCGCCCATGCCGAGCTCGCGTGCCATGCCGGCGGTGAACGCCTCGTTCATGCCGCGGCCGGTTTCCTCGGCCATGCCGAAGGTGCCGTCCTTGAGGCCGGCGGCGACGTCCTCGGAGGTGCCGCCGAAGCGCGCGATCTCATAATCGTGGATGGCGGCGGAGCCGTTCATCGCGATGTGCGTGGCGATGCGGCGGCGCATGAGCTCGATGAGCAGCGGCGCGAGCCCGGTCTTCACCACGTGGCCGCCGAGCATGA
>DASZRI010000197.1:0-8138 GCA_035549215.1 Gemmatimonadaceae bacterium
TTTATCTCCCCTACACCGACACCAGCACCGCCTGCGTCACCATGTACGACACGCGCTGGTTCGTGGAGACGCGCGGCGTGAGCAGCGGCGGGACATCGTAGTAGGTCTCACCGCTCGCGTCGTCGGTGTACGACGAGATCCAGTTGTCGCTCACGGCGCCGTTGACGCCGAGTTCCAGCCGCGACGCCGGGTGCCAGCGCGCGTCCAGCTCCACGCCCCGCCGCGTGCTCGCGGGCACGTTCTTGCGCAGGGGCAGCCCGAGGTCGCTGAGCTGCCCGATGGCCGCGATCTCGTTGCGGAACTCCATGTCGTACACGTTGGCCGTGAGCGCGAGCGACGGCGACGCGTAGCGCACGCCCCCCTCGAAGTCGCGCGCCGTCTCGGGGCGCACGCGCCCCGGCCCGCCGACGAACGCCACGTTCGACGTATCCAGGTTGTCGGCGCCCGCGAGCATGTCGCCGCGCGCCGGCTCGCGCCCGTTCACGCCGTACGACGCGTAGGCGCTGAGCGCCGGCGTGACGTGGTACGTCGCGCCGACCTTCGGGTTGAGGAACCGCCAGGTGATCCGCTCGTCGGGGATCCCGGCGTGCGCGTCGGCGATGTACTGCCACCACGGCTCGCGCACCTGCACGTCGCCGAACAGCGACAGCGGGCCCACGTCGTACGCGCCCTTCACGAACGCGCTCGCCTCGCGCTTGATCCCGCGGTTCGAGTACACGCGGCGTGACCGGTCGGGGGCCACGTACTGGTAGTGGTCGCGGTGGTAGTCTGCGGTGTACACCCCGGCGTCCAGTCGCGCATGGTCGCCGCGGTACGTGTAGGTGCTCATCGCGCCCGTCCACCAGAAGTCCAGGTCGTACTCGTCCAGCTCCGTCGGGGACGACCGGACGTAGTAGTACCCGGTGGCGGACACGCCGTAGAGCGTGGTCGCGATGGACTGTGACGGCGTGAGGAGGTGCGTCCACGTGATGCCCGCCACCTGCTCGCCGAACTTGTCCGTCTCGTCCGGGCCGAGCGGGTTGTCACGCCGGTTGATGGCGAGCGTCGCCGCGTCCGACGCGTCGTATGCGAGCTGGCTGTGCTCCAGCCCGGCGATCGCGGTCACCTTCACGATGTCGCGGTCGCCGAAGTACCCGCCGCTGACGAACGCGGAGTGTCCCTTGCTCCCGGCGTGCTCGCGGTAGCTGTCGGTCGTCTGGTCGCTCACGCGCGCCGAGAACGCGAACCGGCTGGGCATCAGCCCGGAGTTCCACGCCAGCGACGCCCGGCGGCTGTTCCACGCCCCGGCTGCGAGGGTCATCTCGCCGCCACGTGCCGCGCCCGCCAGCGACGTGGACTCGAAGTTGATCGAGCCGCCGTACGACGCGGTGCCGTTGGTGCTCGTGCCCACGCCGCGCTGCACCTGCACCGACTGCAGGTTGTCGGCAAAGTCCGGCAGGTCGGCGAAGTAGAAGACCTCGTCCTCGGGGTCGTTCAGCGGAATGCCGTCGAGCGTGAGGTTGATGCGCGTCTGGTCGATGCCGCGCAGCCGGATGTAGCTGTATCCCGAGTATCCCGCCTGCTCGGCGTACGACGTGAACGACGGCGTGTTCGCGAGCAGCAGCGGCATCTCCTGCCCGAAATAGCGGTCCTGCACGTCGGCGCGCGTGATGACCTGCTCGGTGATCGGCGCGCCCCCCTGCGCGCGGAGCGCGGTGACGGTGACGCGCTCCAGCGCGCGCGCCTGCGGCTCGAGGGCGACGTCCAGTGCACCGGGGGCCGTCACGTCGCGGAACGCCTCGGCATAGCCATCGCGGGAGAAGCGCAGCCGGGCGGGCAGGGAAGCGGCCAGCGAGAAGCGGCCGGAAGCGTCGGTGCGGGCGCTGGCGTGCGTGGCCACGTCCTCCACGCGGACGCCGGCGATCGGCGCGCGGGACGAGGCGTCGCGGACGATCCCGGAGACGGGCGCCGGCTGGGGGGCGGCGGCGCCCAGGAGCAGCGCGGCCATCAGGGAAAACACGTGGCTCATGCGCGGGCCCCCCGGCGGAGCGCGCGCGTCAGGCGGCGCGCTCCAGGGCGCGCCGCGACAGCGGAACATGTCATGGGTGACTCCCTACGCCGGTGTGAACCGGATCAGGTTCGACGGGTGTGATCTCAGCGCGTGCGCAGGTGTGTGCACGGGCACCCCGGTCACCGCGAAAGCTAGCCCGCCCCCGCCGAAAGTGACACTGGTGGCTCTGGCGCGAACGCCGCACGGGCCCCAGAATGAAGGCGACCTTCCCGCACGAATTTCGCTGGGCCACTCCACACACCTGACGTGCCCGAGCCGTTTCCCACGAGCCGCTGGGAGCCCCACCTCTCCCCGCGCGACGCCGTCCTCATAGACGCTGGCGCCACCGGCGAGCGCACGGTCGCGCTGGCCCGGATGATCTTCACGGCGATCCTGGCGGCGATTCCCGTGCAGAGCATCGTCGCGAATCCCGGACTGCCCGAGAACTACATCGGCCTCGCGTGGGCGGCGATCAGCTTCACGGTGGCCGTGGCCGTCTACGTCGTCGTGCGACGCGGGTTCTACCGGCCCTGGTTGAGCATCGCCACCAGCACGTTCGACGTGACCGGCGTCAGCGCGATGCTGGCGACGTTCATCGTGATCGGGCTGCCGCAGATCGCCGTGAACAGCCGGCTGGTGTACGAGATCTACCTGATCGCGCTGGCCGGCACCTGCCTGCGGTACGACCGGCGCGCCCCGGTCATTGCCGGCGCCGTGGCCGTCGTGCAGTACGCGGGCATCGTCGTCTACGTCCGGGACCACTGGAACATCAACGACCCGCGCTTCCTGGCGTACGGATACGGGACGTTCTCCTGGGCCGACCAGATGGGTCGCCTCATCATCATCGCGGTGTCGGCGGCCGTGAGCTGGTCCATCCTCCGGCGCGCCGAGCGCCTGCGCACGCTTTCCACGCACGACCCGCTCACCGGGCTGCTCAACCGAAACGTGCTCGAGGACCGCATCCGCGAGGAAGTCATCCGCGCGCGGCGCTACGAGCGCCCGCTCTCCATCGCCATGGTGGACCTGGACTTCTTCAAGACGTTCAACGACGAGTTCGGCCATGCCGCGGGCGACCGCGCCCTGCGGGCATTCTCCAACGCGCTGCGCAACGCGGTGCGCCGCACGGACATCGTGGCGCGGTTCGGCGGCGAGGAGTTCGTGGTCGTCCTCCCCGAGACCGCCGGCCCCGACGCCGCGCTCAAGGTGGAGCAGATCCGGCGTGAGGTCGAGGCACTCTCGGTGGACGTGACGCGCGGGCACATCGGGCACCTGACCATGAGCGCCGGCGTCGCGTCGCTCAGCCCGGAGAGCGATGAGGCCCTGGAGATCCTGCACCGGGCCGACGCGCTCCTGCTCGCGGCCAAGCGCGAGGGGCGTAACTGCGTCGTCGCCGAATCGGGCCCCGTGTCCCGCACCTCGGCCGCCTGATTGAACGCCGCGGCCGCGCGCCACTCACGGCGCGCGTCGCCACTCGTACCCTGAGGCCGTCGGTCCCGCCGGACGGTGCGCAGCCGCCGTGCGTTGACGGAAGCCCCTGCCAGTCCTAGACTTCCCGCAGCAGTCGGCCCCCGCCGGGAGCCGCGCCGCCGCGATTCGCGTGGCGGACAACTGCCGACCCACGGAGAACTTGATGGCGAAGGAAGAAGCGATACAACTCGAAGGCCAGGTCACCGAAGTGCTGCCCAATGCCACCTTTCGCGTGCTGCTCAGCAACGGTCATACCGTGCTGGCCACGCTCGGCGGCAACATGCGCCGGTTCCGCATCCGTGTGCTGGCGGGCGACCGGGTGACGATCGAGGTGTCGCCGTACGACTTGAGCCGTGGACGGATCACGTTCCGGCACAAGAACTGAACGACGAACTACGGGGACGGCGCAGGACCGGACCGGCGCAGGACCGAAACAGCGGGGAATAAGGAAGGCTCGGAGCGGCGTTGCCGCCCCGAGCCTTCGATGCATCCGGGGAACCGCGCACGGCTGACCGCGAACGGCTGACCGCGAGCCAACCGTACCGCGAGCCCGATCCTACTGCCCCCGCAACAACTCCTGGGCCGTGATCCGGTGCGTGCCCGGGTACGGAACATTGTCTCCCTTGATCGCGCGCCACAGGATGTGGTTGAACAGCGTCTCGTCCGCCGCGTCCTCCACGCGCAGGTCCAGCTTCCGCGATTGGCGCGCGCCCTCGCCGCGTGACGGGTTCCGCGTGTCCAGCGGCGTGGATGGCGTCAGCGGCGTGTACGGCGTCAGGTCCGGCGCATCCGCCCAGATGTCGCGCAGCGGCCGCCCGTAATAGTCGAACTGCGACATCGAGTGCAGTCCCAGGATCTCTTCCATCGTGCGCAGCACGTCCGTCGTGTTCGTGAACCGATGGATCACGCCCGGACGGTTGTACGCCGAGATCACGAGCATCGGCGAGCGATGCGAATCCACGTGGTCCGGCCCGTTCTGCGCATCATCCTCCAGCACGAACAGCACCGTGTTCTTCCAGTACGGCGACTTGGAGATCGCCTCCACCATCCGCCCGAGCGCGAGGTCATTGTCGGCCATCGCGGCGAGCGGCGTCGGCATCCCCGCCTGCGCCCCTGACGTGTGGTCGTTGGGCAGGCGCACGATCTCCAGGGCCGGCATGTTGCCGTCGCGCACGTACTGGTTGAACTCCTTGATCCACACGTCCGCGCGATGCTGGTCGGGGATGCTCAGGTCGAATCCGGGGTAGTCCGGATTCGTGTGCCCGCGCAGGAACGGCTTGTCGCCGCGATACGCCGCCGGCAGCGCGTCATCGGCGTCCATCGAGCCGGATACGACGAACTCGCCGTAGTTGCGGAACGTGATCCCGGCGCGCTGCGCCAGGTCCCACAGGTACCCGCTGGCCGGTGCTGCCGCGTCCTCCTGCGGGATCTCGGCGCGCTTTCCGCCGCCGAATACCGAGCCTTCGTACTCGTACGGCCGGCCGCGCTGCGAGTAGTTCGACGGCACGGTCTTCTCCAGATAGTCCGTCGCGTACGCCGCCGTGGACCAGTTGTGCCCGTCCGGGCTCGCCTCCGCATTCACGAAGAACCGGTCGAACAGCCCGAAGCGCTCGGCCATCGCATGCTGGTTCGGCGAGTCGGCGCGCGGGAAGAACAGCAGCGACGTGTCGCCGTCCGCCTGCGCCATGTCGCCGAACACCTGGTCGTACGTGCGGTTCTCCTTGATGATGTACACCACGTGCTGGAACGGCGGGTAGTGGCCCGTGCGCGCCGTCGGCTGGTCCCAGCCGTTCGCGCGCACCGCTCGCGCCGTGAGGTCCGCGAGCTCCTGGCCGGTCGCGCGCGCCAGCGGCGCGATGGTCAGCGTGCCCTTGAGCTGCCCCATCGTGTAGTTCAGCCCGCGCGGCGGATGTCCCGGCATCGGCAGCGGCTGCGCGCCGTCCGGGTTCGCGTGCGTGCCGCGTCCCTTGCCGCTCGCCACCACCAGCGTGTCACCGGCGACGGCGACCTGCGTCGGGTACCAGTTCGTCGGAATGCGGCCCGCGAGCACGTCCGTTCCGTGCGCCGTCGCCACTCCCGACGTCGACGCCGTGAGGTCGAACACGGCGACGGCATTCGCGTCGGCCTCGGCGACGAACAGGCGCGTCCCGTCATCCGAGAGCGCCAGCGCGTTCGGCGTGCTCCCCTCGCCCGGCCCGGCCGGCGGCGGGTCCAGGAGCGTCGCCACGACGCGGCGCGACTTCGTGTTCACGACGACCACGCGATCCGTGCTGCCCGATGCCACGAACAGGCGGGACCCATCCGCGTTCAGCCGCAATGCGGACGGATGCCGCGCCACCATGATGCTCCCCGTGGCGCGCAAGCCGTTCGCGTCCGGCACGAACGTCTCAACGGTGTAGCCGCCCCACGCCGAGACGTACACCGCGCCCGACGGCGCAACCGCAACCGCGTACGGGTAGTGACCCGTCGCAAGTCGCTGCACCACGCTCCCGCTCGTCACGTCCACCACGGCAAGCGAGTCGGCCATGTTCTCGGCGACATAGAGCCGCCGACCGTCCGGCGAGAATGCGAAGCCGGCGGGGTATCGCGTCCCGAAGCCGTTGCGCGCCCTGTGCGCGAGCACGAGGCTGTCGCGCAGCGTCGCCTGCTCGGCGTTCCAGTCGTAGCGATACACCACGTCCTGGTTCCCGCCCGACGCGTACAGTGTGCGCCCGTCGGGCGCGAACGCGAGCCCCACGAACGCAGCCGCCTGTGGCAGCGTCTGCGTCACCTTGCCCGTCGCGCGGTCCACGACCTGCACGCCCTGGTCGCGCCAGCCGTTCATCAGCAGCACCACCGAGCGTCCGCTCGGAGAAAGCGCGATGCCCAGCGGCAGCTGCCCGACCTCGTATTGGGCTCCGGCGGGATCGAGGTGGACACCGGTGGGTAGCCGGCCGATGCGCTCGCTCAGGGAGTCGCCGTCGCGCAGCGCTGCGGTGCCGGGCTTCTGGCAGGCGGCGAGCGTCGAGAGGGCAAGGGCGAGCGGGGCGATGCGTGCGAAGAGACGGTGTGGCATGGGACGCGGGAGGAGAGAGTGGATGCTCGTGGATTCTACTGCGCGGACGCGCCTCGCGTAGCCCCTTTGCAATCCGTGACCGGGTGGGAACTCCCCTGTGGCAGGGATGCTTTCACCTGTGACACGGCGTTCCGCCGCCCATCCTCGCGGACGCCCGCGAAATGCGCCATCTTCGCTCTCACGACTCGTTCCGGACTCCCTGTCATGAGCACTGCTCCCACCCTCAGCGGCCCCGACTTCACCAAGGGCGTGCCCGCCGCCTCGATCACCGCTGTGCCGACCCTCGGCCAGGTGGAGGGGCAGGCGGTCCTCCTCACGAGGATTGACGGCGTCTGCCACGCCGTGGGCGCAACGTGCACCCACTACGGCGCACCGCTGGTGGAGGGCCTCGTGGCTGACGGCGCCGTGCGCTGCCCCTGGCATCACGCCTGCTTCTCGCTGCGCACAGGTGAGACGCTCCGCGCGCCCGCGCTCTTCGATCTTCCGCGCTGGCGCGTCGAGGAGCGCGACGGCCTCGTGTTTGTCCGTGAGCCGATCACCGAGTCGCTGCCGCGGCGCACGCCGGCACGTCGCCCGGAATCCGTCGTCATCGTCGGTGCGGGGGCCGCCGGGAACGCCGCCGCCGAGACGCTTCGCCGTGAGGGTTACGACGGACCGATCACGATGGTGGACCCGGATCCCTCGGCGCCCGTGGACCGTCCCAACCTCTCCAAGGACTACCTGGCCGGCACCGCACAGCCGGAATGGATCCCGCTGCACGACGAGCAGTTCTATCACGGCCAGCGCATCACCCTCGTGCGCGCCCGCGTCACGCGCATCGATGCGGACACGCATACGGCCACGCTCGACAACGGGCAGCTCCTGCCGTGGGGCGCGCTCATCCTCGCCACCGGCGCCGACCCCGTGCGGCTCGCCGTCCCGAACGCCGGGACGCCGGTGTACGTCCTGCGCACGCTGGCCGACAGCAACGCCATCATCGCTGCGGCCACCGCCCCGGGCGCTTCGCGCGTCGTCGTCGTGGGCGCGAGCTTCATCGGCCTCGAAGTCGCCGCATCCCTGCGCGCCCGTGGGCTCGCGGTGCACGTCGTCGCGCCCGAGGCCCGCCCGCTCGAGCGCGTCATGGGCCCGGCCATCGGCGACTTCATCCGCTCACTGCACGAGGAGCACGGCGTCACGTTCCACCTCGGCCACACGGTCAGGGAACTCGGCGTCCGCTCGGCGACGCTCGACGATGACACGACCATCGCTGCGGACTTCGTCGTGGCCGGCATCGGCGTGCGCCCGGCCGTCTCGCTCGCGAGTTGGGCAAAGCTGGACGTCTCGGGCGGCGTGGTCGTGGACGAGTACCTGGAGACCAACGTGCCGGGCATCTTTGCCGCAGGCGACATCGCCCGCTGGCCTGATCGGCACACGGGCTCTCCCATCCGCGTCGAGCACTGGGTGCTGGCCGAGCGCCAGGGACAGGTGGCGGCCCGCAACGTGCTCGGCGCGCAGCAGCGCTTCGACGCCGTGCCGTTCTTCTGGAGCCAGCACTACGACGTGACCATCGCCTACGTGGGCCACGCGGAGCGCTGGGATCAGGCGGAC
>DASZRI010000198.1:0-5756 GCA_035549215.1 Gemmatimonadaceae bacterium
GCACTGCGGCGTGAATTCCGACGGCTTGATCAACGCCGCGTTGCCGGACACGAGCGCGGGGAGCGTGACCGCCGCGATGAGCATGAACGGGTAGTTCCACGGGCCGATCACGCCGACCACGCCGAAGGGCTCGTGCGTGACCAGGATGCGCTTGCGCAGCATGGACATGGTGCTGGCACGGTGCCAGCGCGGCTCCAGCGTGCGCAGCACGCGGCGGCGCGAGTAGAAGTCCGCGAAGTCGAGCGTCGTGACCGCTTCCGCCAGCGCCTCGGCGGGCGGCTTGCCGTTCTCGCGCGAGATGCACGACGCCACATCGTGGCGGCGCTCGAAGAGGATGTCGTGGAAGCGGCGCAGGATGGCGGCGCGTTCGGCCATGGGGCGCGCGGCCCACGCCGGCTGCGCGCGGCGGGCTGCTGCCAGCGCCTCGGCAACCTGCTGCGTGGTCACCGGCTCGAACCGCTTCCAGACCTCACCGGTGGCGGGGTCGCGCGATTCCACCGGGCGCTGGCCGGGTGCGGAGGCGCCTGTCGCGGAAGCTGGGGCGGCCGTGGAAGTCATGCATGAATCGTCATGCAGGTGGCCGGACAAGGGAAGGGGTGAATGGCTGACAGGGCGATCCGCCGGCTGCCGCGGTGGGGCGCTCCGCCTGCCGCCGGGCCCGCCGCGGCGCGTACATTCCACGCATGCCCGACCGCAACTACTGGCTCGTCAAGTCCGAGCCCGACGTCTTCTCGTTCGACGACCTCGTGGCCAGCCCCGATCGCACCACGTGCTGGGACGGCGTGCGCAACTATCAGGCCCGCAACTTCATGCGCGATGGCATGAAGAAGGGCGACCTGGTGTTCTTCTACCACAGCAACGCCGAGCCGATGGCGATCGTGGGCGTGGCGCGCGTGGTGCGCGAGGCCTACCCCGACTACACGGCGTTCGACGGCAAGGACCCGCACTACGACCCGAAGTCGAAGCCGGAGTCCCCGACCTGGATGATGGTGGACCTTCAGGCCGTGGAGCGGTTCACCGAGCCGGTGACGCTTGCAGCGCTCAAGGGCGTGAAGGGGCTGGCGAAGATGGCGCTGCTCCAGAAGGGAAGCCGGCTGTCGGTGCAGCCCGTGACCGCCCGCGAGTTCGAGATCGTGCGGGGGATGGGGAAGCCGAAGAAGGCCTGACGGTCAGAGCAGGCCGCGGTGCTGCGCGACGTAGAGCCACACGCCGCTGGCCAGCCCGATCGCGACGACTGCCCTCCGGACGAAGGGGGCCGGCGTCGCCTGCGCCAGTCGCGAGCCGGCGTAGCCGCCAAGGGCTCCGCCCACCGCCATCGTAAGCGCGACCGGCCAGTCCACGAGCGCGCTCATCGCGAAGATGAGCGCGGCCGTCGCGTTGGCGCACAGCCCGCCCCAGTTCTTGAGGCCGTTCATCCGGTGGATGTTCCGGAGGCCCATGAGCCCGAACGCGGCGAGCATGAGGATCCCCATGCCGGCGCCGAAGTAACCGCCATACACCGAGATCACGACCTGGGCGCCGAGGAGCAGCCACCCGGGGTACGCGTCTGTCAGCTCGGCATCGGTGAGGTGCGCTTCGCGGGCGGCGGCCACGCGCCGTCGAAGCAGGCTGACGAGGGGCTGTTGCGCGATGAAGAGGCCCGTGGCGCCGAGGACCAGCCACGGCACCAGGGCGTCGAAGCGGACGGGGGGAGTGCGCAGCAGGAGGACGCCGCCGATCGCGCCGCCGAGGAGGCTCGGGATCGCGAATCCGATGGCCCAGCGGCGGGCGCCCTGCAGCTCGCCCCGGTACCCCCAGATGCTGCCCAGCGACCCGGGCCAGAGCGCCACGGTGCTGGTGGCGTTGGCGATCACCGGCGGGATGCCAAGGCCGATCAGGGCCGGGAAGGTGAGCAGCGTGCCGCCGCCCGCGATGGCGTTGATGCCGCCGGC
Source organism: Gemmatimonadaceae bacterium (assembly GCA_035549215.1). GTDB lineage: Bacteria > Gemmatimonadota > Gemmatimonadetes > Gemmatimonadales > Gemmatimonadaceae > JAGWRI01. The sequence goes on from DASZRI010000198.1 coordinate 1,932, forward strand.
CACGAACGAGACGAGGACGACCAGCGCCAGGCGCGGCAGGGACGGGTGCACGGAGCGGTTGGGGACGGATCGGGGCGGGGCAACCCGCGCGGTCGCCGAAGGATAACGGCGGGTCGGGAGCGGGCAATGCCGCTCACGCGGCCCATTCCATAGATTGCAGGTACGCGGAGGGGCTATTCCCCGCCGTCCAAGTGCACAACTACGGAGAACGTAGCATGAGCAAGACCGAAACGACGGCCGGAACAGCCGCCGGCGCGCTCGAGATCAAGGATACCCGCACGGGCACGGCGTACTCGGTGCCGATCATGGAAGCGGGCGTTGAGGGAGACACCGCGGTCCGCGCCATGGACCTGCGCCAGATCAAGACCGCGCCCGACGAGTTCGGGCTGATGACGTACGACCCGGCGTTCATGAACACGGCGTCGTGCAAGAGTGCCATCACGTTCATCGACGGCGACAAGGGGATCCTGCGCTACCGCGGGTATCCCATCGAGCAGCTCGCGGAAGGCGCGACGTTCCTCGAGGTCGCGTGGCTGCTGCGGCACGGCGAGCTGCCCACGCAGGCCGAGTACGACAAGTGGGTGCACGACATCACGTACCACACGTACGTGCACGAGAACATCAAGAGCTTCCTGCAGGGGTTCCGCTACGACGCGCACCCCATGTCGATGCTCTGCAGCACGGTGGCCGCGCTCTCGTCGTTCTACCCGAACGCGAAGAACATCCACGACCCGGAAGAGCGCAACATCTCGATCATCCGCCTGCTGGCCAAGGTGCCGACGCTGGCGGCGTTCGCGTACCGCCACGTGAAGGGCCTGCCCTTCATCTACCCGGACAACGACCTGGGCTACGTCGAGAACTTCCTCTCGATGGTGGCGCGGATGTCGGAGTCGAAGTACGAGGGCAACCCGGTCTTCGTGAAGGCGCTGGAGATCCTGTTCATCCTGCACGCGGACCACGAGCAGAACTGCTCCACCAACGCGGTGCGCGCCGTCGGCTCGTCGCAGGTGGACCCGTTCTCGGCCGTCGCGGCCGGCATCGCGGCGCTGTTCGGCCCGCTGCACGGCGGCGCGAACGAGCAGGTGCTGCGCATGATCCAGGAGATCGGCACGGTGAAGAACGTGCCGGCCTTCATCGAGTCGGTGAAGCAGGGCAAGGGCCGCCTGATGGGCTTCGGCCACCGCGTGTACAAGAGCTACGACCCGCGCGCCAAGATCGTGAAGCGCCTGGCCGACGAGGTGTTCCAGCAGGTCGGCATGGACAAGGACCTGGAGATCGCGCTCGAGCTGGAGCGCATCGCCCTGTCCGACGAGTACTTCATCTCGCGCAAGCTCTACCCGAACGTGGACTTCTACACGGGCCTGATCTACCGGTCCATGGCGTTCCCGACGGACTTCTTCACCGTGCTGTTCGCGGTGGCGCGCACGGCCGGCTGGCTGGCGCAGTGGGAAGAGATGCTCAACGACAAGGAGCAGAAGATCGCCCGCCCGCGCCAGATCTACACGGGCTACGGCGAGCGTCCGTTCACGAGCAAGCTGGCGAGCAAGTAAGCGCCGGTGGCATCGGTGGCGGCGCCCTGCGATTGTCGCACGGTGCCGGCCTGACACCAGACGGCCCGCTGCAGGTGATGCAGCGGGCCGTCGCGCATTCAGGCGCCGCGATCGCGGTCGTGCGCGCGGCTATTCGGCGCGCGCGGCGACGGCCTGGATCTCGACCAGGCACCCCGGGCGCAGCCCGGGAACCGGCACGATGGCGCGCGCTGGCCGATGGTCGCCCATGACGCGCGCGAAGGCCTGGTTCACCGGGCCCCACAGCTCGTGGCCGGTGATGTAGATCGTCACGGACAACAGGCGGTGCAGCCCGCTGCCGCCGGCCTCGAGGATCGCCTGGACGTTGCGCAGGGCGCGCACCGTCTGCGCGTCCGCGTCGTCCTCGCCGACGATGGAGCCGGTGTCGGGATCGATGGCTAGCTGGCCGGCCACGAACACGAGCCCGGCGTGCTCGATGCCCTGCGAGTAGTGGCCGGCCGGGCGCGGGGCCTGCGAGGTCAGGATCGGCTTCACGGGGTCCTCAGGAGTGGGGAGTACGGGTCGCGCGACGAGAGGAGCAGCATGTCGCGGATGGCCCAGGTGGTGTCGTCGCGGGCGCGGAGGGCGATCGTGACGGTGTGCCCGCACGTCGGGCCGCATGCCCAGTCCACGAAGACGCGCGCGTTAGCAGCAGGGGGCGTCCGTCCGGCACTGCGGACAGGTTCGCGGGCGCAACGCTGCGCGCAATGAGCGCGTCGCGCTGGCGCATGGCCGACGCCGAGTCGCCATCCACCCACCAGAGCGGGTCGAGCCCCCAGCGCGTGAGCAGCGGCTTGCACGATGCGGCGCGGTCGCCGGGGTCCCGTCGTCACGCCCGTGCCCAGGCGCGGAGTCGCGGCGCGTCCACCGGGCCCACGGCTTCTTCCACGATGAGACGCAGCCGCGTCACCGCCGTCGCGTCCACGCGGTCGAGCTTCGCGTTGCCGATCGTCGTCCCCTGCGACAGCACGCGCCAGCCCGAGGCATCGAGGGCCTGCAGGGTGTAGCGGGCGATGGACTGGCCGTGCTCGATCGGTTCCTCCAATCGCACGCACGCGAGGTCTGCCGGGGCGCGGAGCTCGACATCGAGCACGTTCCGGGCCTGCGCGTCGCGCGTCCACGTCGTGCGCGCGCCGGACGCGGCATCGTGCGCGAACAGCGCGTCGCGCGCCTCGCGGAACGCCGCCAGGCGGCTCACGTCCACATCGTGCAGCACGCCGTCGCGTGTCGGCGGGACGTTGAGCAGCAGCTTCGCGTTGCGCCCGACCGACGAGAAGTACAGGTCCACCAGGGAATCCACGCTGCGCACGCGGGCGTCCTCGGCGGCGTGGTGGAACCAGCCCGGACGAATGGACACGTCCGCTTCCGCGGGCCGCCACTCGGCACCATTCGGGTCGCCGTGCTGCAGCGCGGGCTCGATGCCAGGGCCGGTCGCGCCCGGAACGGGCACGGCGTCGGGGTTCACCGTGGACCAGTTGGGATCGCCGGCCACGCCGCGCTCGTTGCCGCACCAGCGCACGTCGGGGCCGGCGTCGGAGAACATCACCGCGTCCGGCTGCAGCCGCCGCACGAGCCCGAAGAATCGCGGCCAGTCGTACGCCTGCCTGCGGCCATTCGGGCCCTCGCCATTCGCGCCGTCGAACCAGACTTCGGATATCGGCCCGTAGCGCGTGAGCAGCTCGGTGAGCTGCCCGCAGTAGAGGTCGTTGTAGCGCGGCGAATCCCCGTACGCCGGGTTGTTCCGGTCCCACGGCGACAGGTAGAGTCCCGCGCGCAGCCCCTCGGCGCGACACGCGTCCACGAACTCGCGGACAACGTCGCCGTTCCCGCCGCGCCAAGGGCTCGCCGCCACGGAGTGCGCGGTGGTGGCCGTGGGCCACAGGCAGAAGCCGTCGTGATGCTTGGCCGTGAGGATCATCGCGCGAAAGCCGGCGGCCTTCGCGGCGCGCGCCCACTGGCGCGCATCCAGGCGCGCCGGGTTGAAGAGCGCCGGGTCCTCCGTGCCGTCGCCCCATTCGCGGTCGGTGAAGGTGTTCACCCCGAAGTGGCAGAACATGGCGAGCTCATCGCGCTGCCACGCGAGCTGTGCCGCGGTGGGCAGCGGCCGCGCGGTCGCCGGCAGCGTGTCGGCAAGCGCGCGACGCGGGAGCCACCACGCGGCGAGCGCCGATGCGCCGGTCGAGACGAAGGAGCGCCGGTCCACGTCAGGCTGCCGAGGTCACGCCGGCTTGCGCGCGAGTACCTGGACGACGGCCGC
>DASZRI010000199.1:0-16453 GCA_035549215.1 Gemmatimonadaceae bacterium
TCCCGACGTGCTGCTGCAGGAAGCCGACCGCTCGCTGTACAAGGCGAAGACGGGGGGGCGCAACCGCGTCATCTCCTGAGGCAGCGACTCCCCAATCGACGTGACCACGATTCCTGCACCGACCCTCGTCACGCTGGCCGACATCGAGGCCGCGGCGCGCGCGCTCGCGCCGGTGGCCGTGCGCACGCCGCTGCTGCGCTGCGATCCGCTCACCGACGTGGCCGGCGCCGACGTGTTCCTCAAGCCGGAGATGCTGCAGCGCGGCGGCGCGTTCAAGTTCCGCGGCGCCTACACGTTCCTGTCGCGCATGGCGCCGGAGGTTCGTGCGCGCGGCGTGATCGCGCCGTCCTCCGGCAACCACGCGCAGGCAGTGGCGCTCGCGGCGCGGCTCTTCGGCGTGCCGGCCACGGTCGTCATGCCCACCACCGTGACACCGGCCAAGCGCGCCGGCGCCGAGCGCCTGGGCGCGCGCATCGAGCTGGCCGGCACGACGACCGCTCATCGCATGGCCCGCGCGGAGGAGATCGCGCACGCCGAGGGCGGCACGCTCGTGCCGCCGTACGACGACGCGACGATCATCGCCGGGCAGGGCACCGCGGGGCTCGAGATCGCGCAGGATCTTCCCACCGTCGCCACCGTGCTCGTCCCCGTGGGCGGGGGCGGGCTGAGCAGCGGTGTCGCGACCGCGATCAAGTTGCTGGTGCCCACCGCACGCGTGGTCGGCGTGGAGCCCGCCGGCGCCCCCAAGCTCACGCGCGCCTGCGCAGCCGGCCATCCGGTGCGCCTGGAGAAGACCTCCGGCCTCGCCGACGGGCTGCTCGCCGTCGAGATCGGGCACCTGCCCTTTGCGCATCACCAGCGCTACATCGACGACGTGGTCACGGTCGAGGACGCGGCGCTGCCCGGCGCCGTGCGGTTCCTGCTCGACCGCATGAAGCTCGTGGCGGAGCCGAGCGGCGCGATCACCGTCGCGGCGCTGCTGGCGGGCCTCGTGAAGCCCGCGGGCCCGGCCGTCGCCGTGCTCAGCGGCGGGAACATCGAGTGGGACGGGCTGCAGGCGCTGCTCGGGGCCGCGTAGCCGGCCCGATTTGACGCCGCGCCGACGCAACGGCACTTTCTACGGTCATGAATCGCTGCCCCGCCTGCGGGACGAACTATCCCGACGACGCACGCTTCTGCACCAAGGACGGCACGCGGCTGATGGCGAAGCCGGACCCCGCGCCGGTGGCCGAGTCACGGCCCACGACCGGGCCGGCGCGTGCAGCCGGACGTCCCGTGGTCACGCACTCCAATCTCGTCGGCCAGGTGCTGGACGGTCGCTATCGCATTGACCGCAAGGTCGGCGAGGGCGGCATGTCGTTCGTGTACCTCGCGTCGGACATCTCCACGCAGCAGCGGTACGCGATCAAGGTGCTGTCGGCGGCGCTCTCACAGGACGCGAACGCGATGGCGCGCCTGCGCCGTGAGGCGAGCCTGGGCATGCGGCTCGAGCACCCGAACGTCTGTCACATCATCCGGCTCGGCGAGACCGAGGACGGCCTGGTGTACGTCGTGATGCCGTTCGTCGAGGGGGAGATCCTTTCCGACCGCAACAACCGGCTCGGGCGCATCCCGCTCGACCAGACGGTGCGGTTCGTGCGCGACATGGCGGCCGGGCTCAGCCTGGCGCACGATCTGAAGATCGTGCATCGCGACCTGAAGCCCGAGAACATCATGATCTGCAAGCGGCCCGACGGCAGCGAGTATGCGGTCGTGATGGACTTCGGGCTGGCCAAGGAGCGCCGCGCCGACGCCGAGCTGCAGAAGCTGACCGCGACGGGGATCATCCTCGGCACGCCGGAGTTCATGAGCCCGGAGCAGCTGCGCGGCAAGCCGCTGGACGCGCGCACCGACATCTACTCGCTGGCGCTCCTCACCTTCGAGATGCTCACGGGCAAGCTGCCCTTCCAGGGCAGGACGCAGCAGGAGACGATGATCGCGCGCCTGCGCAGCGAGCCCACGCCGTTGCGCAAGATCCGCCCGGAACTCGAGTTCCCGGAAGCGGTGGAGAAGGTGCTGCTGAAGGCGATGCAGCGGAACCCCGACGATCGCTACCAGACGGCGGCCGAGTTTGCCGACGCCCTCGCTGCGGCGATCGAGGATTCCGGGGGCCCGGGACTGATGGGGCGGTTCTTCGGTCGCTGAACCGCGCGCGTCAGCGCCCCAGGCGCTGCAGCTCCACCATCAGGCAGTGGTCCTGCACGACGTCGATGCCCTCGCGGGCCAGGCGCTCGGCGGTGATGTCGTTGCGGATGCCGAGCTGGAACCAGACGGCGCGCGGGCGCTTGGCGAGGATATCGTCCAGGTGCTTCGGGATGTCGCCGGAGCGGCGGAAGACGTTGACGAGATCGATCTCGCCCGGAATGTCCGCGATGCGGCGATACACGCGCTCGCCAAGGATCTCCGTGACGTCAGGGTAATACACCGGGACGGGCACGATCTCGAAGCCGGCCTGCTGCACGTACTCGGGCACGTAGTACGCCGGCTGGGCGGATTCGCGCGTCTTGATGCCGAGCACGGCGATGCGTCGCGTCTGCTCGATGACGCGGCGAATGCCTTCGGCATCCTGGATCAGGTGCGAGCGCCAGGTGGGGATGGTGTCGGTCATGGTGCGTGAAAGGTGACGCGTCGGCCTTCGGACGGGCAGTCGGGGATACAGCCGACAGGGGAAGCCCGGATTGGTTAGCTTTAGTGGCTGGCCATCCTGAAATTGCACTACGGAGGCGCACCTCGCATGAAGATGCTCGTTCTTGGCGCCGGGCTGCAGGGCTCGGCGTGCGCGTATGACCTGCTGCAGGATCCCGAGGTTACCGAAGTCCGGATCGCGGACCTCCATCCCGACCGGCTGCCGTCTTTCCTGGCGCCGTACGTGGGCGCGAAGCTGGTGCCCGTGAAGCTGGATGTGCGCGACCACGCGGCCGTCGTGGCGGCGATGCGCGGCTGCGACGCCGCGATGAGCGCCATCCCCTACTACTTCAACCTCGACATGGCGCAGTGCGCGGTCGAGGCGGGGATCCACTTCGCGGACCTGGGCGGCAACACGGAGATCGTGTTCCAGCAGAAGAAGCTGGACGCCGAGGCGAAGAAGAAGAACATCTCGGTGATGCCGGACTGCGGGCTGGCGCCCGGGATGGTGAACATCCTGGCCGAGCACGGCATCCGGCAGCTCGACACGGTGGAGAGCGTGAAGATCTTCGTGGGCGGGCTGCCGCAGCACCCGGAGCCGCCGCTCAACTACCAGATCGTGTACTCGCTGGAAGGCGTGCTGGACTACTACACGACCCTGTCGTGGGTGCTGCGCGATGGGAAGCGGGCGCAGGTGAAGGCGCTGTCGGAGCTCGAGCCCGTGGAGTTCGCGAAGCCGGTGGGCACGCTCGAGGCGTTCCACACGGCAGGCGGCCTCTCGACGATGGCGTTCCGGTACGAGGGCAAGATCCCGACCATGGAGTACAAGACGCTGCGGTACCCGGGGCACGCGAAGATCATGGAAGCGATTCGCGACCTGGGGCTGCTGGAGCTGGCGCCGGTGAACGTGAAGGGGCAGCAGGTGGTGCCGCGCGACGTGGCTGTGGCGGCGATGGGGCCACGCCTCACGAAGCCCGACGGACAGGACCTGGTGGCGCTGCGCGTCGTCGTGTCCGGCACGAAGGGCGGCGCGAAGAAGGCGCTGGCGTGGGAGCTGGTGGACCTGTTCGACGCGGCGCGCAAGATCAGCGCGATGGAGCGCACAACCGGCTACTCACTGGCGATCACCGGCCTGATGCAGGTGCGCCGGCAGGTGACGCAGGCTGGCGTGTGCACGCCGGACGAGGCGATGCCGGCGGAGCCGTACATCCAGGCGCTGGCCAGGCGCGGGATCAACATCCGGCAGATCGCGTCGTAACGCGGGGCGGATGCCTCAACGGCCGGCGGTCGCGTGTGCGATCGCCGGCCGTTGTGCGTGGTGGACCTTGATCTCCTGCAGCGCGTTCTCGCCGCCTTGTGGCGCGGTGCTGCCGCGGCGGTGATTCAGTTGCGCGAGAAGCTCGCCAGCGTGGCGCCGGCGCGGTCCATGGCGTCCTTGGCGTTCCAGCGGTCGGCGCCGTTGTAGATGAACGCGAACGCCAGGATCTCGCCGTCCTCGGCCGTGACGTAGCCCGAGAGCGCGGCGACGGTGTTCGTGGTGCCGGTCTTGGCGTGCAGGTTGCCCTGCGCCGGCGTGCGCTTCATGCGCTTGCGCAGCAGCTCCGACTCGCCGGCCACCGGCAGCGACGCGTGGAACGCCGACGACCACGGCGCGCGGTTGGCATACGAGAGCAGGTCCACCAGCGCCCGCGCCGTGACCGAGTCGCGCACCGAGAGCCCGCTGCCGTCGCTCACGGTGACCGCGGACGGGGGCACGCCGACCTTCTGCTCCAGGAACTGGTGCAGCGCCGTCTCACCGGTGAGCGCGGAGCCCGTGTGCGTGGGGGACGACGCGCGGGCCGCATCGCGGAAGAGCAGCTCGGCCAGGTGGTTGATGCTCTCGCGGTTCATGTCGGACACGATGCGCGCGAGGGGCGGCGACTGGTTGGAAGCAACGACCGTCGCGCCCGCGGGCGTGATGCCCTCGCGGATGGCGCCGTCCACGGTGATGCCGGCGGCGGCGAGCGACGCACGCAACGCACCGGCGGCAAAGCGCGGTGGGTCGTTGACGACGATGGAGTACTTGCGCGGGCCGGAGTGCGTGCCGATCCACCCGGAGACGTCCAGCTCGTTGTCACCGCGGCGGCGCACGGTCACGGCGCCGCCGGTGCCGCCCCGCTGCGTGACGCGATTCACGACGGTGAATGAGGTCGTCGCCGGCTGCAGCGCGACGCTCGCCCCGTTCCGGCCGGGCTCGACCGCGATCCAGAGCACATTCTCGTTCAGCGAGAGCGCGGAGACCGGCGCGGCGTATGCGGCCGAGAGATACCGGCGCTTCCAGCCGTCCGGGATGGCCTGGTCGTCGAACGCGCTCGCGTCGGCCACGAGGTCGCCGCGCACGTGACGGATGCCCGCGGCGGCAATGGCGCGCGCCAGGTGGTCCATCGGCGAGATGGTGTCGCCGTAGAAGCGGAGGGAGAGCGACGGATCGCCGCCGCCACGCAGGTAGAGGTTGCCGCCCAGCGTGCCGTCGGGCAGCACCGTGCCATCACGCAGCACGTCGGTGGTGAGCTGGTGATCGGGACCGAAGCGGTCCAGCGCGAGCCCCGTGGTGAAGAGCTTGAGCGTGGATGCCGGCTGCATGCGGTCGTCGGCGTTGTGCGCAAAGAGCGTATCGCCGCGCGTGAGCGAGACGACAAGGGCGCCCCAGCGGCCGCCGCGGACGCGCGCGTTGAGCATCGCGGCAATGTCCGACGCCAGCGCATCGGCGCTGCGGGGCGTCGCGTACGCCGGGAGCCGCGCCGGGGCGGCGCGCTTCACGCCCTTGCGGCGCGCCTTCGTCGGCCCGCGCGACGCGCTGGCCGCAATCGCGGATGCGGTCTCGGCCCGCACGTGGTGCGCCGCGAGCTGCGCGGCGGCCCTCGCCGGCGCCCAGGTGAGCGCCGCGACAGCGATGACAGCCGTCGTGCCGACAATGCGCGCGCGGGAGCGCTTGATGGAGGAATGTCGACGGGCCACCGGTCTCACACCTTGAAGATGATGTTGCGCCGATAGAACAACGTGAGGATGCCCAGGAACAGCAGGACGAAGCAGACGGCGAACGCCAGCGACGCATTCACCGGCGATGCCCAGGGCAGGAACACACTCCGGAAGATAGCCGCCTGGAGCGGGATGGTCTGCCCCTGGTAGTTCACGGAGATCACGGAATAGATGAACCGGGCGAGCAGCGACGATCCCACGAAGGCGATCATGGGATTGACGCCGTAGATGACCCAGGGTTTCGTCCACCCCCTCACGCCCTGGACGTCGACGATCCACATGATCGTCCCGATCGCCACCGCCGCCATCCCGGCCGTGAACACGACGTACGAGCTCGTCCACAGGTTCTTGTTGATCGGAAACACCCAGTTCCACATGAGCCCGGCCATCATCGCCAGCGCGCCGGCGGCGAAGAGGGCGGACAGTCGCTCGAGCAGGGGGCGCTGCCTGTCGCCGATCCAGCGCCCGGCCAGGTTGCCGAGCAGGCAGGTGCCGATGGCAGGGATGGTGGAGAAGAAGCCCTCGGGATCCCACGTCTGGCTGTTGACCCACGTGTGGTTGCCGAGTCCGAAGCGCGTCCAGTCGAGCAGGTAGCGGTCCCACCACGCGGCCATGGTCGTTTCCGGACGGTTCATGAGCAGCGCGCCGATCGTGCCGTGGGTGCCGGGGATGGGCAGGCAGGTGAGCAGCACCCAGTAGCCAAGGAGCAAGGTTGCCGTGACGGCGACCACCTGCTTCGCGGTGGTGCGCGTGGCGATGAGCGCGGCGATGAGGTAGACGAGCCCGATGCGCTGCAGCACGCCGAGGATGCGCCAGTGGTACAGGCGGTCCACCACGCGCTGCAGGAACGTCGGGTCGGGGATGCCCGGGATGGCGCCCCACGAGAAGAACGGGACGCCGTTGAGCAGGAAGCCGAACAGGAAGATCAGCGCACCGCGGCGCAGGACCTGGCGGCGGATGGCGCGGTCGTCATCGCCGCGCGCCCGGCGGGACGAGAGCGAGAGGTGCGTGGTGATGCCGACGATGAACAGGAACCACGGGAAGATCAGGTCGGTGGGCGTCCACCCGTTCCACGGCGCGTGCTCCAGCGGCGGGTAGATCGCGTCCCACGAGCCGGGGTTGTTGACCAGGAGCATGCCCGCGATGGTAAGCCCGCGGAAGACGTCGAGCGAGAGTAGCCGCTCGCGCGGGGCGGCGCTGGCGACGGGGCGCGACGGCTCGCCGGCGATGGCGGGCGCGGGCGCCTGGGGATGGGACGGGGGCGCGAGCGTGCTGCTCATGGCGAACGGTCCTCCGGCGGGGAGTACGTGCGCAGCGTGCGGCGGGCGGGTGTCGCGGGCGGGGCGCACAAAGGAACCGCGAACGGAACTGGCTGCCCCTCCCGGGCGGTACTAGTATAGCACGGAAGGCTCCTGCTCGAAACGATCCACTCGCAAGGAGGTGGTGCATGCAGAACGGCACCGTGCGCGAGGGCGTGGCAGCTGGCGCTCTTGGCGCATCCAGCGTGGCAGTGTGGTTCTTCCTGCTCGACGTGGTGCTGCGCCATCCGTTCCGAACGCCCATCGAACTGGGCCGCGCGTTCTTCACGCTGTTCGGGCAGGCCGCAACGGGCGGCAACACCGACATGCTCCTGCTCATCGGCTACACCGTCTTCCACTTTGCGGCGTTCATTGTCGCGGGGATCGTGGTGGCGGCGGTCGTGAACTGGGCGGAGAAGAACCCGAGCGTGCTGGCCGGCGGGCTCATCCTCTTCGTGGTGTTCGAGCTCGCGTTCTACGCGATGACCTCGGCGTTCCGGAGCATCCCCGTGCTGGGCACGCTGGCCTGGTACAACGTGGCGATGGGGAACCTGGTGGCGTCGATCACGATGGGGTGGTACATGTGGCGGGCGCACCCGAGGCTCGGGGCCGAGCTCCGCTACGCGCTCGAGGGGCGCGAGTAGCGACGGCGTTGCCGCGTTGGCGAACGGCCGGGGCGGCGTGGGTCGCGGCCGCGTGCTGGTGAAACGAAGACGGGGCCCGTCGTGAGACGGGCCCCGTCGTGCGTGTGGCCGAGGCTCAGGGCGTGGCCAGGGCTTCGGCGGGTGGCGTCCAGTCCACCTGTGCGCCGGCCGTGGTCTCGACGCCGTCGCGCTGCTGCCAGCGGAAGAAGATCACCGAGATGATCGCGTACAGGAACAGCCCGCCGGGGATCCACATGATGAGCCCGCCGAGGAGCTGGTCGTCCATCGGCGACAGCCCCCAGATGCGCGGGGCCGAGGCGTACGCCGGGTACAGCACGCTGTCGGCGTACGTGATGTACACGGCGACGATGGACATCGGGATGCTCATGAGGAACAGGTAGAGCATCTGCATGGGGTACGAGAGCCGCGGCAGCTCGGGCATGGGGCTCACGATGGGCCACCACATCATCACGGCCGTGGCGATGAACAGCAGGTGCTCCACGATGTGCACGTTGTGGTGGGCCATGGCGAGGTTGTACAGCGGGGGCAGGTGCCATGCCGCGATGCAGACGACGTAGGACAGGAAGCAGGCGGCGGGGCGCGTGAGCCATCGCATGGCGGCCCCGACGAGCGGCCAGTCGAGCATGGGGCGCAGCATCCAGCCTGGCGTGCCCATGACGTAGAGCGGCGCGACGACGAGGGTGAGCAGCAGGTGCTGCACCATGTGTGCGCTGAACAGGTAATAGTCGCTCAGGTCGTGCAGCGGGCCGTTGAGCGACAGGAACATGACGGCGATGCCCGTGAAGAACAGGGCGCGCTGGCCGGCGGAGACGGTGGCCCCGGACGCACGGCGGCCCTGCCGGGCGCGCCATTCGTACAGCGCGCCAAACAGGGCCAGTCCGATGACCGTGCTCCAGTGCACGGAGAAGCCGGTCCAACTGATCTGCGCGCCGTCGTGCAGCAGAGGCGCGAGGAACGGGATCATGCTGCCTCAGCCGGCCCGGATTGCGAGGTGCCCGAAGAGGAACAGGAGGGCGAGGATCGTCGCCATGGCGATGATCAGCGGCCCGGTGAACAGCGCCCAGAACAGGCGGTGGTCGTACTTGAGGTGCATGTAGAACAGCACCACGATCGCGAACTTGAGCGCCGAGAGCACGAGCAGCGTGGGGACGAACAGGCTCGAGGCGACGAAGCTCGGGATGTAGTAGATCCAGACCTCGCCCACCGTGATGACGGTGAGGATGAGCGCGACCTTCCAGTACGTGGACCAGGTCGGGTGCTCGTGCTCCTCGCCCATCGCGGCGTGGGTGGCGTCGTTGGTGTGGTCAGCCATTGGCGTCTCGTCAGCGGATGAGGTACACGAGGGTGAAGATCGCGATCCAGACCACGTCCACGAAGTGCCAGTAGAGCGCGGCGATGTCCACGATCAGCGCGTCCTTGGGCTTGAGGCCGCGCTTGAAGTCGATGGCGAGCAGGGTGAGCAGCCAGAGCACGCCGACGGTCACGTGCGCGCCGTGGAAGCCGGTGAGCGTGAAGAACGACGAGCCGAACAGGTTCGTGCGGATGGTGAGGCCTTCGTGCACGAACGAGGTGAACTCGTACGCCTGGAAGCCCAGGAAGGTGGTGCCGAGCAGGGCGGTGACGAACAGCCACAGGCGGGACGACCCGAGGATCCTGTCACCGAGCGTCACCTTGGGCTTGTCGCGGTTCTCGACCGCGGCGAGCGCGAGCACCATGGCCAGCGACGACATGAGCAGCACGAACGTCGAGGCCGAGGTGACCGGGATGTTGAGGATGGGCTTGAGGGCCGTGGCGCACTGGGGCGGGTTGCACGCCTCGTGCGGGAAGGGGCCCACGACGCTGCGGCCCTTGTAGATCAGGTACGTCGAGATCAGCGACGCGAAGAGCATGCACTCCGAGCCGATGAACGCCCAGATCGCCACCTTGCGGTGGTCGAGGCCGGTTGTCGTCGGTGGGTGCCCGTGCGCGTCGTGCGCGAGGGGAGCGGCAGAGGTAGCCATTACGTGGGTCACTCCAACGGACTGAGGAGCCAGCTGTAGAGCGTCGCCACCATTGCCGCGGCGCCGCCGATGATGAACGTGTAGGCGAGGGGCCAGTTGCCCTTGTGGATGAACAGCAGGCCGGTGAACATCAGCACCATGAACAGCGCGACGAAGAGCGGCTTGATCGTCGGGAACGGCATCGGGATGCCGAGTTCCCTGGCCGACTTGATGCGCTCGCCCTCATGGTACTCGGCCACGTTGCCCTGGTGGTCCCAGAGCGGGTAGCGCGAGGTCACCGTGGGGATGGACGCGAAGTTGTAGTCCGGCGGCGGCGAGGGGATGGACCACTCGAGCGACGGCGCGTTCCACGGGTTGTGGCCCGCGACGGCGCCCTTCTTGCGGCTCCGGATGATGTTCCAGACCAGGAACAGCGTGGCGAAGCCGAGCAGGTACGCGCCCCACGAGGACATCGCGTTGTACGTGTCCCAGCCCTGGCCGGCGTCATAGCGATAGATGCGGCGCGGCATGCCCGTCAGTCCCGAGAAGTGCATCGGGAAGAACGTCAGGTTCATGGCGATGAACGTCAGCCAGAAGTGCCAGTTGCCGATCTTCTCGCTCAGCATCCGCCCGGTGATCTTCGGGTAGTAGTAGTAGATGCCGGCGAAGATGCCCATCATCGAGCCGCCGAACAGCACGTAGTGGAAGTGGGCGACGATGAAGTAGCTGTCCGTCTGCTGCAGGTCGGCCGGCGGCGAGGCGTGCATGACGCCGGAGATGCCGCCGATCGTGAACAGGGCCACGAGCGCGATGGCGAACTTGCAGGCGACGGTGTAGCGGACGTTGCCGCCCCACATCGTGAAGATCCAGTTGAAGATCTTCACGCCGGTCGGGATGCCGATGAGCATCGTCATCACGCCGAAGATCGTGTCGGCGATCGGGCCCATGCCGACGGCGAACATGTGGTGCGCCCACACGCCGAAGCCGAGGAAGGCGATGAGCATGCCGGAGTAGACCATCACCGGGTAGCCGAACAGCGGCTTGCCGGAGAAGGTCGGGAGCACCTCGGACACGAGGCCGAAGGCCGGCAGGATGAGGATGTAGACCTCGGGGTGGCCGAAGATCCAGAACAGGTGCTGCCAGAGCAGCGGGTCGGCGCCGGCGGCCAGCGTGTAGAACTGGGTGCCGAAGAACCGGTCGAACTGCAGGAACACCAGCGCGATCGTGATCGCGGGGAAGGCGAGGATCAGCAGGAACTGCACGATGAACGCCATCCACGTGAACATCGGCATGCGCATGAGCGTCATGCCCGGGGCGCGCATGTTGATGATCGTCGTGATGAAGTTGAACGCCGCGGCCAGCGACGAGACGCCGAGGATCTGGAGGCCGAGCACCCAGAAGTCGATGTTCAGGCCCGGGTTGAACTGCATCGTGGTGAGCGGCGCGTAGCCGAACCAGCCGCCGTTGGGCGGCGCGTGGACGACCCACGAGGCGTTGATGAACAGGCCGCCGAACAGGTACACCCAGTAGCTGAACGCGTTGAGCCGCGGGAACGCGACGTCACGCGCGCCGATCTGCAGCGGGATGAGGAAGTTGAAGAACGCAGCGGACAGCGGCATGATCGCGAGGAAGATCATGGTCGTGCCGTGCATCGTGAACAGCGCGTTGAACGTGTCGGCGCTCACCACGGTGCCGTTCGGGTGCATCAGCTGGGCGCGGATGAACTCCGCCTCGAGCCCGCCGAGCAGGAAGAACGCCAGCGCGGTGTACAGGTACAGCGTGCCGATGCGCTTGTGATCTACGGTCGTGAGCCAGCTCCACAGGCCCGTCTCGGACGCTTCGTGCGTCGCGACGTAGGCGGGGGCGGCAGCGGTCGTTGCCATGCGTCAGTGTCTCCGTCGGGTTACTTCAGCGCCTGCAGGTAGGCCACGATGTCGGCGATCTGCTGGTCGGTCAGGCCGCCGGCCTGGATCGTCATCTTGGCGATCGGGTCGAACTGGCCAAGGCCGAGGGTGGGCATCAGGACGCCCGGCTTCATGAGCCGCGCATTCTTGATCCACAGCGACAGGTGTCGCTTGTCGTTCGGGTAGATGCCGCCGGCGATGGTGGTGCGCGTGGCGACGTGGGTCAGGTTGGGCCCGATCTGGCCGACCATCATCGGGTTGCCCTTGATCGTGTGGCAGCCGAGGCAGCCCCCGGTGCCCTTGGTCAGCAGGTCCTGGCCGCGGGCCGGGTCACCGACCAGCGTCGTGTCGAACGTGAGCCCGTCGGGCGTCGGCGTCTCAGGCACGGCGAAGTGGCCGATCTTGTCCTTGGGCAGCTCGACGAAGCTGAGCGTGGACGGCGCGGCCTGCGCGGGCGCAGGGGCCGCCGCCATCGTCGCGGCCGCGGCAGGCGCCGCCGGCTTCCTGGTCGTGTCGGCCGCGTTGAACACCGCCGGCAGCTGCTGGTGCTGGGCCCAGGCCTCGAACTCCTGCGGCGTGACGGTCACGGCCTTGAAGCGCATGTTCGCGTGCGACGTGCCGCAGTACTCGGCGCAGAAGCCGTTGAACATGTTGTCGCTGACCGAGTCCGGGGTGAACCACAGGAAGTTCGTGTGGTTCGAGACCAGGTCGCGCTTGCCACCGAGCTGCGGGATCCAGAAGGAGTGGATCACGTCCGCGGTGTGCAGCTCGAAGTTCACCTTGCGCCCGATGGGCAGGTACACCTCGTTGGCCGTGGTGATGCCGTACTGCGGGTAGCGGAACTCCCACCACCACTGGTGGCCGATGACCTGGACCTGGAGCGCGTCGGGCGACGCCTTGGCCTCGGTCTTGAAGATCGTGCGGACGGTGGGCACCGCGATGATCGCGAGGATCAGCGCGGGGATGGTCGTCCAGGCGATCTCGAGCTTGGTGTTGCCGTGCACGTGCTGGGGCGCGGGCTGGCCCTCACGCTTGCGGAACTTGATGAGCGTGATGATCAGGATTCCCTCGACGAACACGAACACCACGGTGCCGAGCCAGATCAGGAGGTCGAACAGGAAGCCGACGTCCCGGTTGAAATCGGTGTGGGAGTGGAAGATCGTGTTGGGATGATCCTGGGCGCAGGCAGCGACGAACACTGCGAGCACGGCCGTCAGCGCGGCGGTTGCCAACCGGCGCGGGCGGGAATGAGGAGCCATGCGTAGTCCTTTTACCGACGTGGTCAGAGCGCCCCGGTCGGGGACAGGGGCGCTCGCGGGTGTGGAAACAGCATTGAGAACCTACGGCTCGCCGAGGGCTAAATCAAGCGAAAATCAGGGGGTGCGCCCCATGGGTTTCCGCGAAAAAAACGCGCGGCGCCCTCGGGCGCCGCGCTCGGTCGTGTCGGGGATTTTCCGCACCTGCGGGGGCCACCGCTAGCTGTCTTCCGTCGCCTTGGCGGGCTCCTTCTCGTCGTGGACCGTGTGCTTCTCCTTCGTCAGGTTCACGGCGATCTCGAGCGCCTGGCGGACCTGCGCCACCCCTTCGCGGTAGGTCCGGAGGCGCACCTGCTCGCTGGCGCCGCGGCTCGTGGCCAGGTTCACGGCCATGACCTGGTCGGCGATCATGCCGAACTGCCCCTTCAGCATCTCGCCGAGCTGGGGCAGGGTCCGGCGCAGGCTCATGGTCAGGTGGCCCGCCGGCTGGTTGCGCTTGAGCGCCAGGGCGTACTGCTCGACCAGGTTGTGGACGCGCTGCAGGAGCGTCAGCGCGTCGTCCAGCGTCTTCATCTTGGCGATGCCCGCCCCATCCATCTTGGCGCCAGCCACGTCACTTCCTCCCGCCGGGCGGTGCCCGGCTACTTCTGGACGGCCCGCGGGGCCGTCATGGCCGCGGGGTCGAGCACCTGGTCGATCTGCTCGCGCGTGAGGAGCTTCTGCTCCAGCACGAGCTCGGCCACGCCGCGCCCGCTCTCGAGCGCAGCCTTGGCGACCTGCGTGGCCTTCTCGTAGCCGATCACGGCCACCAGCGCGGTGACGATGCCGATGGAATGCTCCACGAAGTCGCGCATGCGCTGCGGGTTGGCCGTGATGCCGGTGACGCACCGCTCGCGCAGCACGACGCAGGCGTTGCGCAGGGTGTCCACGCTGCGCAGCAGCCGGTAGGCGATCACCGGCTCGAAGACGTTGAGCTGGAGCTGGCCCGCCTCGGCGGCCATCGTGACCGTGACGTCGCCGCCGATCACGTCGAAGCAGACCTGGTTCACCACCTCGGGGATGACCGGGTTGACCTTGCCCGGCATGATGGACGATCCCGGCTGCATGGCGGGCAGGTTGATCTCGCCAAGCCCGGTGCGCGGTCCCGAGCTGAGCAGCCGCAGGTCGTTGCAGATCTTGGACAGCTTCACGGCGCAGCGCTTGAGCACGCCGGAGAGTTGCACAAAGGCGCCGGTGTCCGCCGTGGCCTCGACGAGGTCGGGGGCGGTGATGAGCGAGAGCCCGGTGATGCGCGACAGGTGCTCGCGCACGCGATCGGCGTAGCCCGGGGGCGCGTTGATGCCGGTGCCGATGGCCGTGGCGCCCATGTTGATCTCGCGGATCAGCGCCTGCGCCTCGCCCAGGCGGTCCACGTCCTCGAGGAGGGTGTGGCCGAAGGCGCTGAACTCCTGGCCGAGCGTCATCGGCACGGCGTCCTGGAGCTGCGTGCGTCCCATCTTGATGTACGGCGCGAACTCGCGGCCCTTGGCCAGGAAGGCCTCGACCAGCTCGCGCATGGCATCGCGCAGGTGCTCGATGCTCGCGTGGAGGGCCAGCTTCACCGCCGTCGGATAGACGTCGTTGGTGGACTGGCTCAGGTTGACGTGGTTGTTCGGGTGGACCGTGGCGTAGGTGCCGCGGGCCTGGCCGAGCAGCTCGAGGGCGCGGTTGGCGATCACCTCGTTGGCATTCATGTTCGTCGAGGTGCCGGCGCCGCCCTGGATCATGTCCACGAGGAAGTGCTCGTGGTGGCGGCCGGCGCGGATCTCCTCGGCGGCGCGGACGATGACGTCCGCAGTCCCACGCGGGAGCAGCCCGAGGTCGGCGTTGGCCTGCGCGGCGGCGGCCTTCACCGCGGCGAGCGCCTCGACCAGCGAGGGAAACTCGCGCAGCGCGACGCCGGTGATCGGGAAGTTCTCGAGCGCGCGCAGGGTCTGCACGCCGTAGAGCGCGTCATCCGGGACGTCGCGCTCGCCGAGCAGGTCGTGCTCGCGGCGGGTGCGCACGGAGCCGAAGCCCATGGTGCGGCCGCGCCCGACGAGCGTCGCGTCGGTGGCGGCGAGGCGCTGCGAGATGGCGCGCGCCGACGCGCTCACCAGCGCCGCATAGAGCGACGGGTACTCGCGGAGCATCTGCTGCACCTGCTCCGCGGAGACCACGAAGGCTGCGGTGCGGAGCAGGGCGCGCGCGCTGGTGCCGTGCGGGGTGGTGTCGAGGAGCATGCCCTCGCCGAGCGCCTCGCCGGCGCCGAGCGTGACGAGCCGCACCGCGCGTCCCTCGCGATGCTTCTCGATGACGACGGCGCCCTCGGTGAGGATGGCAAGGAAGGTGCGCGGGGAGCCTTCCTGGAAGAGGACGGCATCGGGCTCGAACGTCGCGGGCTTCACGAGCTGCGCGAGCTGGTGCAGCGCGGAGTCGGTGAGCCCGGCCAGGAAGTGAGCCTTGCGGAGCTGTTCGCGGACGGAGGCAGTCATGGGCGGAAGCTAGTGCCCGGCGCCGAGGCGCTGCAACACGACACGCGGTGCCTCTCGTGCGCGGCGGGGCCGCGCCGTATGATTGGCGCGTTCGACATCTCCCCACCAGCCGGAGGCGTTGTGTCCATCTCGCGTCGTGAATTCCTCGGGGCCGGTGCCGCCGCGGCGGCCGGCCTCGCGCTGCCCGCGGCCGCCAAGGCCGAGCCCGTCATCTCGATGTTCGATCGCGCCGAGCCGGTGTCGCGCGCGTCGGCCGGGCGCCCGATCGTGATCTCGGCCGCGAACGGCTACTACCGGGCGAATCCGTCGGGCAGCCCGATCAAGAAGGCGTACGACATGGTCGTGGCGGGCGCGGACCCGCTGGACGCGGTGATCGCCGGCGTGAACATGGTGGAGCTGGACCCGAACGACATGAGCGTCGGGCTCGGCGGGCTGCCGAACGAGGATGGCGTCGTGGAGCTCGACGCGTCGGTGATGCACGGGCCGACGAAGCGCGCGGGCGCGGTGGGCGCGCTGCAGGACATCGCGACGCCGTCGCTCGTGGCCAAGGCGGTGATGGACTACACGGACCACATCTTCCTCGTGGGCGAGGGCGCGCGACGGTTCGCGATCGAGATGGGCTTCACGCCGCAGAACCTGCTCACCGACCGGGCGCGCAAGATGTGGCTGCGCTGGAAGGCGGACCAGAACCCGTACGACAACTGGCTGGACCAGCCGGACGCGGGAAAGCCGGGACGCGTGGGGCAACTGGACCGGAACCCGGACAGCCACGTGTTCTACGACGACCACGGCGTGGCGCACACGTGGGGCACGATCAACATGAACGCCGTGACGGCGAGCGGCGACATCGCGTCGGTGACGACGACGAGCGGCCTGTCGTGGAAGATTCCCGGGCGGGTGGGGGACTCGCCGATCATCGGCGCCGGGCAGTACTGCGACAACGACGTCGGGGCCGCGGGGTCGACCGGGCGCGGCGAGGCCAACATCAAGGTGTGCGGCGGGTTCCTGGCGGTGGAGTTCATGCGCCAGGGCCTCTCGCCCGAGCAGGCGCTGATCAAGGTCATGCAGCGCGTGATCGCAATGACCGAGAAGCGGCTCCTCGACGAAAAAGGCCGGCCGTACTTCGACCTGAACTACTATGCGGTGAGCAAGGACG
>DASZRI010000200.1:0-3826 GCA_035549215.1 Gemmatimonadaceae bacterium
CCGACGATCGCCAGCCGGCGTCCCCAGCGCTGCGCGCGCCGCTCGGCGAGCGCGACCACCGGCGTGTCGATGCGGGTCGCGATGCCGCTCCACAGGTCGCGCGACGGCTCGAGCACGGGCAGCGCCGCGGCCCGTGCCGTGACGCGCCGCACGTCGGCGAGCAGCGCGCCGCACTCCGCGCAGGCGCGGGCGTGTGCGTCCAGCGCCGCGTGCGTCGCGGCGTCCACGTCGCCTTCCAGGAAATCCATCAGCTTGTCGCTGAAGGCCTCGCAGGTCATCTCGGGCGTCGTCATCGGTTCAGTGCCTCTCGCAGCAGGAGCCGGGCGCGGTGGAGCTGCGCCTTGGTGGCCCCGGTCGTCACGCCGAGCATCTCGGCGATCTCCTCGTGCTTGTACCCCTCGACGTCGTGCAGCGTGAACACGCGGCGCGCGCCGGGCGGGAGCCGCGTGATGGCCGCCTCGAGGTCGAGCAGTTCGCCGGCAGGGAGCGGCATGCCCACCACGCCGGCATGCACGTCCATCCCGTCCTCCTCGTCCTCTTCCTCGAACCGCGCCTGGCGACGGCCGTCCGTCTTGCGGGCGTTGAGCACCAGGTTGACGGTCAGCCGGTGCAGCCAGGTGGAGAACGAGCTCTCCCCGCGGAAGAGGTGCAGCTTCTCCCACGCCCGGACGAAGACGTCCTGCGTGAGTTCCTCGGCGCGCGTGCGGTCAGCGACCATGCGAGCGCAGAGCGAGTACACGCGGTTGACGTGCTGGCGATAGAGCCGCTCGAACGCCACCCGATCGCCCGACGCCGCACGTTGCGCGTCGGACTCGGTGCTGTCGGATGTCTGCGGGTCGAGTATGGCCACTGCCGTCATGCAGCGTCTGGTCTCCGTCCGTGCATGGAGTCAGATAACCGCTGCCCCGAAAAGGTTTGAACCCATGGTCGGGCTGGCGCGGGAAACAGCACGAGGGCGCGGTCCGCCGGCCGCGATCGTCGGGGCCGGGTTCGGCGTGCGCTCGTGCAAATGCCAATCCCTTATGGGCTTACGCCCGGGTGCCCCGGGCGGTTTCGGAGGGGTGAGGTAGGGGGTGAACCGCCGTCAGGCCAGCTCGGCCAGCAGGGCCGGCAGGCCGGAGATGTCGTCCAGCAGGTGGCGAGGGTTGGCCGGAAGCAGCTCGTCGCGCCCGAACGGGCCCCACAGGGCGCCGATGGTGACGACGCCGGCGGCATTGCCCGCCTGCATGTCATGCACGGAGTCGCCGATGAACACGGCCTCGCCGGCGTTCGTGCCGAGGCGCTCCAGTGCCAGGTGCACCGGGGCAGGGTCGGGCTTGTGCAGCGCGAGGGAGTCGGCGCCGACGATGGTGTCGATGTAGTCGTACAGCTCCACGCAGCGCAGGCCCCGCTCGGAGAGCTCGACGGACTTGGAGGTGACGATGCCGATCGGGTGCCCCGCGTCGCGCAGCGTGCGGAGCACCGTCGTGGCGCCGTCGTACGAGCGGACCAGGCGGTCGTGGTTGGGGATCTGGTACTCGCGGTACAGCCGGATGAACTCCTGCACTTCCGCGGGCGTGTCGGCGTAGCGGCTGAACATCGCGCGCAGCGGGATGCCGACGCCGGTGAGCCATTCGCGGTCGCTGGGCGCAGGGCGACCCATGGCGGCGAAGGCGTAGTCCTTGGAGCGCTGGATGAGCTCGATGGAATCGACGAGCGTGCCGTCGAGGTCGAACAGGACGGTGAGCGGCATGGCGGCGCGGCAGGCGGGAGTGCAGGGAGGTTGCGGACGGCGGGGCGCGAAGGCAAGCACGCCGGGGGCTGAAACGCCGGACGGCCGGCCCGGGAAGCTCCCGGACCGGCCGTCTACCAGTGTAGCGCGGTCTTAGCGGCCGAGCTTGGTGACGTTCTCCGCCGCCGGGCCCTTCTGGCCCTGCACGACGTCGAACTCGACGCGCTCGCCCTCGGCCAGCGTCTTGAAGCCGCTGCCCTGGATCGCGCTGTGGTGCACGAAGCAGTCCTTCTGCCCGCCCTCGGGCGTGATGAAGCCGAAGCCCTTGGCGTCATTGAACCACTTCACGGTGCCGGTCGTACGCATTGCCAAACTCCTGAGTGTTGTTGTGGTCGGAGTCCGGTTCTGCCGTACGTCCCGACTACAAGCTTCGTGACCATTGCCCTCACGATGGGCGGTGTTCCCAGCGCGTCGGCAACTTGCCGATCGTGCTGTGCGACGCCGGGTTACAAAAAAAGAGCCTGAGCGAAAGCCAGGCCCCATGCAATCCGTGGAACGTGTCCGCACCGAAGTGCGGGAGTCGCTGGGAAGAAACTAGTTCGGGGGCGGGCGCTGCGCAATATCAAGAAATTGCAGGGTTCGTCCGGACGGATCCAAACGTTTACGACTGGGGGACTTCCGCCTTCAGCGCCGGGCGCTCGCTCAGGAGCTTGGTCGTGAACCGCTGGCCCTCCAGCACGCGCTCCGTCTCGATGGCGATGGAGTCCACCGCCTGCTCGATGCGCGCCAGTCGCTCGTGCAGCTCCTGCAACTCCTTGCGCGACGGGCTGTCCTCCGGGCGCCGGCGATTCAGGAACATCCGCAGGACCACGATGGTCGTGCCACAGAGGATGGCAAGGGTGCTGATGATGATCGGGGCATCGGGATCCATGGGAAGTACTCGCGGGGGGTGGGTGCAACGCTGGACACAATACGGGACCGGATGGCCGCCGGTGTCAATGCCGCGCATGGCGGACGCGACGCACCGCCCGCAACTTCCCCGCATGGCGCCGAGCAACGACGGGGAGGATCGCGCGGGCTCCCTGGCCCGGGCGCGGCAGCTCGTGCTGGCGCACGGGTGGAACGCGACCACGTACCAGATCCTGAATCCCGGCATCGCGCACTGGTTCGCCGCCGCGGGGGACGCCGTGATCGGCTACGCGCGCCACCATGGCGTGATCGTCGTCGCGGGCGCTCCCGTGTGTGCAGTCGACCGGCTGCCGGCGGTGATCGGAGAGTTCGAGGGCTGGGCCGCGGCGCGCGGGCTGCGCGTGTGCTACTTCTGCGCCGAGGCGCGCCTGGAAGGCGCGCTGCGCGGAAGCGCGAGCCATTCGTTCGTGCTGCTGGGCGCGCAGCCGGCATGGGATCCCGCGCACTGGCCGCCGATCATCGCCGCCCGCGCGTCGCTGCGGGCGCAGCTCAACCGCGCGCGGAACAAGCACGTCGCGGTGACGGAGTGGCCGGCGCACCGGGCGCACCAGCACCCGGAGCTGCGGCGCTGCCTGCGCGAGTGGCTGGCCACGCGTGGGCTGCCGCCGATGCACTTCCTGGTGGAGCCGGAGACGCTCGGGTTGCTGGAGGATCGCCGCGTGTTCGTGGCCGAGCGGGACGGGCGCGACGTGGTGGGCTTCCTGCTGGCGTCGCCGGTGCCGGAGCGGCGCGGGTGGCTCGTGGAGCAGATCATCCGCGGCCGCGGCGCGCCGAATGGGACGAACGAGCTGCTCATCGACGCGGCGATGCGCGTGTTCGCGGCGGAGGGGAGTGCATACGTGACGCTGGGGCTGTCGCCGCTGTCGCGCCGCGCGAACGTGGACGAGGGCGCGAACCCCGTGTGGCTTCGCGGCGTGCTGGCGTGGGTGCGCGCGCACGGGCGGCGCTTCTACAACTTCGACGGACTGGACGCGTTCAAGGCCAAGTTCCAGCCCGAGCGCTGGGAGCCGGTGTACGCGATCGCCAATGAGCAGCGAGTGCGTCCGATGACGCTCTTCGCCACGGCGGCGGCGTTCAGCGGCGGGTCACCGGTGGCCATGGTCGCGCAGGCGCTGGTGCGGGCGGCGCGGACCGAGGCGCAGTGGG
>DASZRI010000201.1:0-4374 GCA_035549215.1 Gemmatimonadaceae bacterium
CTGTCGCCGCTGCGCGAGGCGCTCCTCCGGCGAGAGCGAGGCGTCGTGATCCACGCGGTGCGTCGCCTCCGACAGGTCGGGGAGGATGAACGCCTCGTGGTCGTTCGGGGACAGGAAGTCGACGCCGCGATCGGTGAGGTGGACCGAATGGCCCTTCTCGTCGAGGACGAACAGCAGGTCCTCCTCCAGGTCGCGGTAGCGCTGCTTCGACGCCGGCAGGCGGCGGTCGGCGATGTAGTCGAGCTCCATGCGCTGCACGAGCTGCTTGTTGCCCGTCTCCTGCAGCACCTTGAGCAGGCGCTTGTTCTTCGGGCCGCCGAGTTGGGCCTTGTAGAGCTTCATGCCCGCCGACGACGTGTCGCCGCGCTCGAGGTCCCGCTCCGCCTCGCCGACCAGCGTGTTCACCAGCTCGGTCTGCTTCCGCGCGAGCCGGCCCACGGCGGCGTTGTGCTCGAAGTACCGGCCGTCGTTCTCGTTGCCCACCGGCCCCGAGATGATGAGCGGCGTCCGCGCCTCGTCGATGAGCACGGAGTCCACTTCGTCGACGATCGCGTACACGTGGCTGCGCTGCACGCGCTGGTCGAGCTGCACGACCATGTTGTCGCGCAGGTAGTCGAAGCCGAACTCGTTGTTCGTGCCGTACGTGATGTCGCACAGGTACGCGGCGCGGCGCTCCGGCGTGCCGGGCTCCGTGTCGTCCAGGCACCCGACGGTGAGGCCGAGCCACGCGTACAGGTGGCCCATCCACTGCGAGTCGCGCCGGGCCAGGTACGAGTTGACCGTGACCAGGTGCGCGCCCTTGCCGGGCAGCGCGTTCAGGTACAGCGGCAGCGTGGCGACGAGCGTCTTGCCCTCGCCGGTGGCCATTTCCGCGATCTTGCCGAAGTGCAGCTGGATGCCGCCGATGAGCTGCACGTCGTAGTGGACCATGTTCCACTCGATCGGGTGCCCGGTGACCATCGCCGTCGTGCCGACCAGGCGGCGCGCGGCCTCGCGCACCGTGGCGAACGCCTCGGGGAGCAGTTCGTCCAGCGTCTCGGCGATCGTGCGGCGCAGGTCGCCCTCGGCGCCCCCGGTGCCGTCGGCGCCGGACAGCTCCATGTCGATGCGCTCGCGCTCGGCGGCGTCCGCGGCCGTGCGCTTGCGCTCGCGCAGCGACGCGACGCGCTCCTCGAGCGCGCTCGTGCGCTCACGGATGATGCCGCGGAACTTCTCCGTCTGCGCGCGCAGCTCGGCTTCCGGCACCTGCGCCAGGCGCTCGCCGTGCTCGTGGATGGCATCCACGATCGGCTGCAGGCGCTTGCGCTCGCGCTCGTGCCGGCTGCCCAGCACGGCGTTGATGACACGCTTGATCATGCACCCCTCGATTGGTACAGCCCGGACGTCGCGATGAACTCCGCGACGGCATCGGACACGAATCCGCGAATTGCCCTGCCCTGCCGCACGCGTTCCCGGACCTCCGTGGACGACACGTCCACGCGGCGCGTGGGCAGCCAGGTGACGGCCGCCGGGTCCACCCCGGCCGGCAGCGCGCCTGGTTCCTCCCCCGCGCGCTGCAGCACCGCCACCCTGGCCAACTGCGTGATGCGCCGCGGCTCGCGCCACTGCCCGAAGGCCGCGAACGCATCGGCGCCGATGAGGAAAAAGCGTTCGGCGGCCGGATACTGGCCCGCGAACGCCGTCAACGTCTCAACCGTGTAAGATAACCCATCCCGCTCGATTTCGACCGGGGAGACCTCGAACCGCGGGTCGGTCCCGACCATGAGCTGGAGCATGGCCAGCCGCAGGTGTCCCGGCGTGTTGGGCTGCCCCGCCTTGAAGGGCTGGGTGGCCGCCGGGACGAAGATGAGGCGGTCCAGCTGCAGCGCGTCAAAGGCATCCACGGCTGCCAGCAGGTGCCCCACGTGCGGGGGGTCGAAGCTGCCGCCGAAGATGCCGAGGCGCATGGTCAGGGCATCGAGTCGGCGGGCGCCTTGGTGGGCGGCGGCGCGGCAGCGGTGGTCGGTGCCGTGACGCCCCGGCAGCTCAACGTCACGTCGCGATCGTTCGGATACTTGCTGCGCAGCTGCGTGCAGGTATCGGTCAGGTCGTCGTGGTAGTTGATCGCGCGATACGAGTCCGCCAGGCGCAGCATCGCATCGCGCGCCCGCGGCGTGTCCGGCCACTTGTCCAGCACATTCTTGAAGTAGATGATGCCGGAGTCGTACGCGCCGCGCGTGAAGTAGAACATCCCGGCCTCGTAGTCGCGCGTCGCGAACCACTGGTTCAGCTCGGCGATCCTCGCCTTGGCCGTGTCCGCCTCGGGGGCCTGCGGGTACAGGCCGAGGACGGTCTCGTACGTCTGCATCGCGGTGGCGCCGTACGTCGGGTCGAGCGACGGCTTGCGCCACAGGTGCTGGTACGCGCGCCCGGACTCCAGCGCGGCGCGCGGGCCCAGCGAGTCATCCGGGAACGACTCCACGAGGCGCGAGAACGACTGCGCCGCGAGCAGGTACTCGTCCTGCTGCTCGTGCGAGAGCCCGAGATACCAGTACGACCGCGGGAGCAGCGAGTCGCGCGCCGGAAGCTCGGTCGTGAGCTTCTCGAATGCGGCAACCGCATTGTCCCAGTGGTGCTTCTGGAACTCCGCCATCGCGGCCTTGTAGAGGGCCTCGTTGGACGGGAAGGATGCAGGATTGAATGGCGGTCGGCAGGCCGCGGCCGTCAGGGCCAGGGCCGCGAGCAGTCCGCGGGTCTGTCGATGCATAGCCTGAGTAACATAATGGGCGGGCGCGCCCCGTCCCACCCTCACGATGCGGTGGGACCAGTGGGCCGGGGCACCCGGGGCGCCATGCGATCCGTGCCCATCAGGGTGCGGAAGTACTCGATCGTACGTCGGATCCCCTCGTGCAGGTCCACCTTCGGCTCCCAGCCGAGCATGGTCCGGGCGCGGGTGATATCGGGCTGGCGGAGCCGTGGGTCGTCCTTCGGGAGCGGCCGGTGTTCGATGGGCGCCGGGCTGCCCGTCAGCTCCTTCACGACCTCGGCCAGCTGCGTGACCGTGTACTCGGCGGGATTCCCGATGTTCGTGGGCTCGTGGTCGCCGTGCATGAACAGCCGGTACAGGCCCTCGACCTCGTCGTCCACGTAGCAGAAGCTGCGCGTCTGCCGCCCCTCGCCGTAGATCGTGATTGGCTCCTGGTTCAGCGCCTGCACGATGAAGTTCGACACGACGCGTCCATCGCGCGGCCGCATGCGCGGACCGTACGTGTTGAAGATGCGGACGATGCGGGTGTCGAGCCCGTGGTAGGTGTGATAGGCCATGGTCATGGCTTCGGCGAACCGCTTGGCCTCATCATAGACACCGCGGGGGCCCACGGGGTTCACATTGCCCCAGTACGTCTCCTTCTGCGGATGCTCCAGCGGGTCGCCGTAGACCTCGGACGTGGACGCGAGGAAGAAGCGCGCGCCCTTGGCCTTGGCCAGCCCGAGCGCGTTGTGCGTGCCCAGCGAGCCGACCTTGAGCGTCTGGATGGGCAGCTCCAGGTAGTCCACGGGGCTCGCCGGCGAGGCAAAGTGCAGTACGCCGTCCACCGGGCCCGGCACATACGTGAACGTCGAGATGTCGTGGCGGATCAGGCGGAAGCGGGCCTCGCCCATCAGGTGGGCGATGTTGTCCGGGTGTCCCGTGATGAAGTTGTCGATGCCGACGACTTCATGCCCCTCCGCCAGGAACCGGTCGCACAGGTGCGAGCCCAGGAAGCCGGCGGCCCCGGTGATCACGACCCTCATGCCTCACGCCCCCGTCCGATGGACACGTAGGTGAACCCGAGCTGCTTCATGCGCGCCGGGTCGTAGAGGTTGCGGCCATCCACGACGATCGGGTGCCGCAGCGCCTGCCGGATGCGCGCGAAGTCGGGGTGCCGGTACTCGTTCCAGTCCGTCACGACGACGAGCGCGTCCGCCCCGTCCAGCGCGGCATACCCCGTCTCGGCGTACGTGATCCGGTCCCCGAGCTTGCGCCGCGCCTCGTGCACGGCGGCCGGGTCGTGCGCGACGACCGTCGCACCCGCCGCGAGCAGTTCCTCGATGAGCACCAGCGACGGCGCCTCGCGCATGTCGTCCGTGTTGGGCTTGAAGGCGAGCCCCCAGACGGCGATCCGGCGGCCGCGCAGGTCGCCCGGCATCACGCCCTGCACCTTGGCGAACAGCCGGTGCTTCTGGCGGTCGTTCGCATCCTCCACCGCCTTGAGGACGCCGAGCGGCGCGCCGAATTCCTCACCCGTGTGGACCAGCGCCTTCACGTCCTTGGGGAAGCACGAGCCGCCGTAGCCCGGGCCCGGGAACAGGAACGCGGGACCGATGCGGTCGTCGCTGCCGATGCCCTTGCGCACG
>DASZRI010000202.1:0-2877 GCA_035549215.1 Gemmatimonadaceae bacterium
TGGCGGGCGGCGCCTGTTCGAGCGGGGCGCGATCTTCGCGGGCAGCCGCCGGCCGCAGCAGGCGCGCATCGACCTGATGCTGGCGCTGGGCGCCGGCGTGGACCCTCGGGTGGTGTTCGGTGGATGACCGCGACGCGCTGATGGCGCTGCGTCCACCCCGTGCCGTGCTCGCGATCGCCGAGCGACTCGAGCGGGCGGGGTACGAGACGTGGTGCGTCGGCGGCGCGGTGCGTGACGCACTGCTTGGCCATCAGCACCTCGACTGGGACCTGGCCACGGCCGCGACGCCGGAGCAGGTGCGCGGGCTGTTCGGCCAACGCCGGACCATTCCCGTCGGGATCGAATTCGGCACCGTGGGCGTGCTGGACGACGACCGCCGCATGCACGAGGTGACGACGTTCCGGCGCGACGTGCGCACCGACGGGCGGCACGCCGAGGTGGAGTTCGGCGTCTCGCTGGACGACGACCTGGCGCGCCGCGACTTCACGATCAATGCGATGGCGTACTCGCCGCGCCGCGAAGTGCTGCACGATCCCTTTGGCGGTCGCGCGGACCTGAAGCGCGGCCTCGTGCGCGCGGTTGGCGACCCCGATGCGCGCATGCGCGAGGACCGGCTTCGCGCGCTGCGCGCCATCCGCTTCGCGTCGCGCTTCGACTTCGAGATCGAGCCCGGCACGTGGCGCGCGATCGTGGCCAGCGCGCCGCACCTGACGCGGCTGTCGCCGGAGCGCGTGAAGCAGGAACTCGAGAAGACGATGGAGCAGGTGCGGCGGCCGAGCCGCGCGCTGCGGCGCTGGGTGGACGCCGGCGCGCTGCAGGTGCTCGTGCCCTCGCTGGCGACGCTGCGTGACGACACCATCCGCGCGCTGGACTGCATGGCCATGCCGGGGCTTGCCCGGCGCCCGAACCGCCGCGTGCATCGACTCGCCATGCTGTTCGCGGACGTGCCGGCCGGCGACGTACACGCGGCCTTGAGCGCCCTGCGCTGCTCGAAGCTCGAGATCGGGTGGATCGGCACGCTGGTGGAACGCTGCCAGCAGGTGGGTGGCGCCATCGAGCAGGCCCTTTCGCACGACGATGCGCCGGGCGACGCGCAGGTGCGCCGCTGGGTGGCCACTATCGGCCGGCTGCACCTGGGCGGCGTGATGCGCATGCTGAGTGCCCGGTGGCGCGTGGCCCACGATGCGGGGCGCGCGGCTCCCCCGGCGACCGCGGTGCGGGCCTTGTACCGGCGCATGCTGCGCAGCGCGTTCCGGGATCCCGTGGACCTGCGCGACCTCGCGATCGATGGCGACGACCTGCGCCGCGCCGGGATCCCGCCCGGTCCGGCGATGGGGAAGATCCTGCACGCGCTGCTCGACTGGGTGCTGGACGATCCTGCGCGGAATGCGCCGGGCACGCTTGTCGCCCGGGCGGCCGAGCTGCGCGGCACCCTGCAACCCGGCGGCGACGCGCCGCAGCGCGGGGGCTGATGCTGTTTCGCGATGCGCAGCCTGAAGCGTCCGTTCGGCAGCGGTTCGAGCCGCATGTGGACGCGTTCGCCGTGGAGCGCGCGGGCGGCATGACCTCCATCCGCGTGCTGGCGTCGGCTGCGCATGCCATGGATCACCTGCTCGCCCTGCTCGATGCCATGCCGGAGGCCCTGCGAGTCAGCGTCCGCGAGACTGCAACCGGCGCCGTGCTGGCCGCGTCGGCGTGTCGTCGGGATGATGTCGTCGCGGCACTCCGCGAGTCCGCGCCCGCCGTCGCTCGCTTTGGTGGTATCGAGCTCACCGTCGCGTCAGGCGACGACGAACTTTCGCTTTCGGCGGATGTCGAGCTGGTCATCCGGGCACGCACGGATCGCTGGGTGTACCTGCTCGAGGGGCGGGGCGCCGAGCAGCACGACGTCCTCCCGGCGCCGGCGTGGCGGATGCCGGCCGAGGCGTTTCCCGAGGCGGTGGAGCGACGGGCCGCCCTTGGCGCGCTGGCGGCCCAGCTCGGCCTGACGCCCGCGTGAACGCGAGCCCGGCACAGTAGATTTCGGGGACATGGCGGGACGTTCGCGGAAACCGGGGACATCGACTGCGGAGTCGCTGTGGGCACGCCCGCAGGACTCCCCGCTTGCCGCGCGGATGCGCCCGCGCGACCTCGATGAATTCGTCGGGCAGGAACACCTGCTGGCGCCCGGCAAGCCGCTGCGCGTGGCCATCGAGCGCGGCACGGTCAGCTCGATGGTCTTCTGGGGCCCGCCCGGCACCGGCAAGACCACCCTGGCGCGACTGATCGCCCGCCACACGGATCGCGAGTTCGTCCCGTTCTCGGCGGTTACCGAGGGCGTGCCGCGCGTGCGGGAGATCGTGGCCGAGGCCGAGTCGCGGCGCGCGCTGGGCCGCGGCACGATCCTCTTCGCCGACGAGATCCACCGCTTCAACAAGGCGCAGCAGGACGCGTTCCTGCCGCACGTCGAGGCGGGGACGATCACGCTCGTCGGCGCCACGACGGAGAACCCGTCGTTCGAGATCAACGGCGCGCTCCTGTCGCGGATGCGCGTGTTCGTGCTCCGGTCGCTGGCGGAGGCGGACCTTCGCCTGGTCATCGAGCGTGCGCTGCGCGACACGGACCGCGGGCTCGGTGCGCAGCTCATCCAGGCGGATCCGGACGCCGTGGCGCTGATCGCCAGGGAGGCGGACGGCGACGCGCGGCGCGCCCTCACCGTGCTCGAGGCGGCGGCGGAGTTCGTGGGGCAGGGCGGCCACCTCACCGTCCCCGTGGCGCGGGAAGCGCTGCAGCTGCGCTTTGCGCGCTTCGACAAGGGCGGCGAGGAGACGTACAACATGCTGAGCGCGTACCACAAGAGCCTGCGCGGCAGCGACCCGCAGGGGGCGCTCTACTGGA
>DASZRI010000203.1:0-4345 GCA_035549215.1 Gemmatimonadaceae bacterium
GATGCAGCCGACTCGGATCAGGAAAAGGCGTGGCAGCTCGCCAAGGCGGCCCGGGCGTATGGGGTCGCCGGCGATACGGCCAACGCCAGGACCATCTGGGCCAAGCTGGCGTCGGACCCGAAGGCGCAGGGGATCCAGTCCGAGGCGCAGGTTCGGCT
This sequence comes from Gemmatimonadaceae bacterium, assembly GCA_035549215.1. Lineage (GTDB taxonomy): Bacteria > Gemmatimonadota > Gemmatimonadetes > Gemmatimonadales > Gemmatimonadaceae > JAGWRI01. The sequence continues at coordinate 159 of DASZRI010000203.1, forward strand.
CGGCGAGCTCGAGGCGGCGCCGGCCCCCAAGGGCTGATCCTGCCAGATCTGCACGGTTGAAGGTTCGGGCCGGGCGCCGCACATAGCGGCGGCCGGCCCGTTCTGCTTTCCGATGGCTGTCGGACTGCTGGGCAGGGCCTCCCGAAGAGCCACCGTTGGAGGCGCCAGTTGTGTTGCTCTATCGCGCCACACTGTCGCAAGGGTAGTTCGTATAAGATGTATTATGTAAAGTCTATCCGTGGAAAAGTGGCAGCTCGGTAGAATCCGACGGCAATTACCGTGTCCACAATGCCTTGTAGGACATGGCCTTAGATAGTCATGGTTTCAGTGGATTCTCGGAAATGCCGGTTTTCCACCGGCTTGGAGTCACGAGATCCGATCAGCCAACGCCCCGCGTCCGCTGGCGAAGTCGGCCAATCAGGCGGAGCTCAGATTTCCGCCAGGCGACCCTGATAGACCACGCGAGCCTCGCCGGAAAGCGATGGCAGGACCTGCCCGCCTACCCGCCGACTCCGGATCGTGAGCCGCTTGCCGGACCGGGTCACCATCACCGTCCGGTCCTGCGCCAGCCCCCAGGCGGCCAGCATCAAGGCGCACGCCACCGCCCCGGTCCCGCACGCCAGCGTCTCGGCTTCGACCCCGCGCTCGTAGGTCCGCATCAGCCAAGCCCCGGGATCCGCGGCAGGCGCCACGAAGTTCACGTTCGCGCCCGCCGGCCCAAGCGCGTGGTGGAACCGCAGCGGGCGGCCTCGACCGACGACATCGACTTGCGATATATCGTCTTGAAGGAGGACGAGGTGCGGGACGCCCACCACCGCGTACCCGGCCCGCTTCTCCCCGGGGGCCACACCAGTCTCGGCCTCCACATCGATCCGGTCGACCGGGGCCAGGTCCACTTCCGGATTCTCCCCCGTCATCCGGGCGCCGAGCACCCCGGAGTCCGACTCGATGGTGAACTCCTGCCCCGGGGTCGCCCCGCCGAGCTCGATGAGCAGCCGCGCCGTGCACAGTGACGCGTTGCCGCACATGGCCGCCAGCGAACCGTCGCTGTTCAGGTACCGCATGCGGACTGTGGCCCGCGGGCTGGGCTCCAGGAAGACGATGCCGTCCGCCCCCACCCCCGTGCCCCGGGCGCAGATCGCCTGGATCCTGGTTGGCGAGTCCAGCGCCCCGGCGGGCTCGTGGCGGGCGTCGATGAAGACGAAGTCGTTCCCCGACCCGCTCATCTTGTAGAACTCGCGGCCCAGCGTGATCACAGGCGCCCCAGGATGGACCACAGCCGCAGGCGCCAGACCATCCACACGGCTTCGCGCACGATGGACTTGGACATCTTGCTCGTGCCTTCGGTGCGATCCACGAAGACGATCGGCACTTCCACGATCCGGAAGTTCTTCTTCCACGCGCGGAAGCTCATCTCGATCTGGAAGGCATAGCCGTTGGACCGAACCCGCCCCAGGTCAATGGCTTCGAGCACCGACCGGCGAAAGCACTTGAAGCCGCCAGTGGCGTCCCAGACCGGCAGCCCGGTGACCCACCGGGCGTACACGTTGGCAAAGTAGCTCAGCATCAGCCGGCCGATGGGCCAGTTCACCACCGTCACCTTGCCGTGCTGGTACCGGGAGCCGAGCACCAGGTCCGCGTTCTGGATGGCGTCCAGGAACTGCGGCAGGTGCGCCGGGTCGTGCGAGAAGTCGGCGTCCATCTCGAACACGTAGTCGTACCCGCGCTCCAGCGCCCAGCGGAAGCCGGCGATGTAGGCGGTGCCGAGGCCGAGCTTCCTTTCGCGCTCCAGGATGTGGACGCGAGGGTTCGACGCCATGATGCCCTTGACGATGCCGCCGGTCCCGTCCGGCGAGCCGTCGTCCACGACGAGCATCTCGAGGCGCGGGTCCCTGCCCAGGACGGCGTCGATCAGCCGCGCGATGTTCTCGCGCTCGTTGTACGTGGGAACGACGACCAGCGCCCGCTCAGCCACGGCGCATCCGCTCCGAGGCCACGCCGCCGGCGATGGCCAGGACGACCAGCAGCAGCGCCGCGAGGGTCAGCTTCTTTCCCGTGTCGTACGCGGCGTCGTCGAAGGTGAACTCCAGGTGCCGCGCCCCCGCCGGCAGCGCGACGCCGAGGAGCGTGTAGTCGGCGCGGTTGACCGTCACGGGCTTGCCGTCCGCCGTCGCCCGCCACCCGGGATAGAAGTTCTCGGAGAGCACGAGCGCGGCGCCGGCCGGCGCCGGTGCATCGAGGTCCACCACCATGTGGCCCGGCTCGTACTTCGCGACCGACGCCTTCACCGTCGGGGCCGGCGGCAGCTGGGCCAGCTTGGCGGACTCGAGGTGCGATGTCGTGTCGAAGATGGCGACGAGCCGGGGGTCGTACCCCGGGTCGAGCACGGTTGGCAGCGACTGCCGGTCGTTGCCCGTGACGTACGCCGCGGTCACCCAGGCGTACGGGTTGGTCACCGGCGGGGCGAGCAGGTACACCATCGACCCGGCGGCGTTGCGCACGGGCCCGACGAGCTTCCGGAACGCGAAGTCCTTGAGGCCGGCCTGCGCGAAGACCTTCGTGGCGGTCGTGTCATCCACGTTCGTGTACAGGTACTGCATGTTCTCCAGCCGCCAGAACGCCGGGTTGATGAAGTTGTTGTACTGCTGCCCGTCGTAGTTGCCGAGCTGCTGGTAGTGGCCGAGCTCGTTGCCGTGGTAGTTGCCCAGCTCGCGGACCCGCTGGACCATCATGCCGTCACCCATGAAGAACGGGTCGCGCGAGGCAAGCCCGTCTTCCGAGAGTGGCAGCGTGAGGACGCGGCCGGGCTGCGGCTGGGCCTTGATGTAGTCGATGGCCGGATCAGACGCGTACAGCGTCGTGGCCGGCGGCGAGAACATCCAGTAGTCTCGCGCGATGCTCCAGAGGTCCACGGCCGTGACCGCGACGATGGCGATGGCGAACGTGCGCAGCGACACCTGCTGGCGCCACCACGCAATGAGGAGCGCGCAGGTGATGCCGGCGGCCAGGAATGACCGCCACGCGCCGAGGATCAGCAGGCCGTTGTTGTCGGCCACGAGCTCGTAGCGCGCCGTGCCCGCGAACGACGCCGCGATCGTCTGCGCCAGGTTCGTCAGCATGCCGCCCGACGCCAGCAGCGCGACGACCCCTGCCCCGACCAGCCAGCCGATTGCGTACCGCGCGGAGACGCGCCGCGCCATGGCCCGCTCGAACCCGACGGTGGCCAGCACGCTGGCGGCGAAGCTGCAGATGAAGAAGATGGTGCTGGGCGCGCGGAAGAACTTGGTGCCGGGGACCACCGCGTAGACGAGCTGGTAGAAGGGCGTGTGCTCCCCCAGCGCCCACAGGGCCGCGACGAGCAGCGTCCACGCCCAGAAGCGGCGGAACCCCTTGCGCGGGGTGGCCCCGATGGCGGCGCCGAGCATGATCAGCACGACGACGCCCAGGTACTCGCTGTGGAAGTGGATGCCGTTGCGCCCCCAGTAGTGGCGCAGCATGCCGGTGAACTGCGGCAGGTACGTGTTGAAGAACTCCTCGATGGGCATCGAGAACTGCGTCGCCTGCTCGTACGTGTGCCCGCCGGCGCGCGGCGACCACGGCGTGTACTCGCGCAGCGGCAGGATCTGGATGGCGCCGATGAGGGCGCCGATGACCACCGACCCGAGCGCGAGCCCCAGGCGGCTGAACGCGACGCGACGCTCGAGCGCTCCCCTGCCCTCGTGGTCCGTGAATGCGAGGAACAGCGCGAACGCCCCGGCACCGAGCAGCATGTACTGCAGGAGCTGCGGGTGCGGGCTGAGGACCGCGAGCCCGACTGCCAGCGCGAGGACACCCCATGCCCAGCGGCGGCCGAGGCGCATGCCGGCGATGAGCATCCAGAGTGCCAGCGGGAAGAGCGCGCTCACGAACAGCTTGCCGTCGTGGCCGGGCGACGCCAGCGATGCGATCTGCCCGCTGAGCATGTATGCCACGCCGCCGAACAGCGACGCGTAGAAGCCGAAGCCCCAGGCGCGCAGGAACCCGTACGTGAAGATGCCGGCCAGGAAGAGGTGGATGGCAAAGCCCCACGTCATGGCCAGGTCGGTGCGCATGACCATGCGCAGCAGGAACGTCGGGTAGAAGATGTCGCCGTGCATCGCGGCGACGTACGGCATGCCGCCAAAGAGGTACGGGTTCCAGAGCGGGAA
>DASZRI010000204.1:0-7282 GCA_035549215.1 Gemmatimonadaceae bacterium
CGTCCCGCGCGATCTCGCGGCACGCCGAGCGAGGCGCCGAGCGGCGATGCCTCGTTGCCCGCCGCCCAGACGATGGTTCCGGCCGGGATGACCTGATCGCCGACATGCACCGCTCCATCCTCGACACGCGAGACGCGCTGCCCCGAGCGCACGTCCACGCCGAGTTCCGCGAGCGACCTGCGCGCCGCCTCGGAGAGGTCATCGGGAAACGCCGGGAGCAGGCGCGGGCCGCCCTCGAGCAGGATGACACGCGCCGTCGCGGTGTCCACGCGGCGAAAGTCCGGGCGCAGCGTCTTGCGCGCGATCACGGGAAGCATGCCGGCCATCTCGACGCCCGTCGGCCCTCCGCCGACGATGACAAACGTCAGGAGTCGGGCACGCTCGGCGGGATCGTCGGCCAGCTCCGCGCGCTCGAACGCGAGGAGCACGCGCTCGCGGATGTGGATGGCGTCGTCGATGCTCTTCAGCCCCGGGGCGACCGCTTCCCACTCCGGGTGGCCGAAGTACGAGTGGCGCGCGCCCGCTGCCAGGATGAGGTAGTCGTACGGGAGCTGGCGGCCGTCGTCCAGCGCCACGATGCGGCGCGCGGTGTCCACGCCCTGCACCGTTGCCATCACCACCTCGGCGTTCTGCTGCCGGCGCAGCAGCCAGCGGATGGGCGCCGTGATGTCCGTCGGCGCCAGCGTGGCCGTCGCCGCCTGGTACAGCAGCGGCTGGAACAGGTGGTGGTTCGTGCGGTCGACGAGCGTCACGTCCACCGGCGTGCCGCGCAGCGCGCGTGCGGCGTACAGGCCGCCGAACCCGCCCCCCACGATCACCACGCGCGGGCGCGGCACTTCAGGCCATCCGGGCTTCGGCCCAGCGCGCACCGGTGGTGATGGCCAGCACGAGCGCGATGAGCAGCACGCTGTACGCGGCCGCCGTGCCGAAGGAGAGCGCGCGGAGCTGCGACAGGATCTCCATCGAGATCGGGCGGTTGGCGTGCGTGAACAGCACGACGCTGGCGACGAACTCGCCCACCGCGGCCACGGCGGCGAGCATGGCGCCCGCCACGAGGCCGGGGCGCGCCGCGGGCAGCACGACGCGCCGCATCGTGAGCCACCATGAGCCGCCGAGCCCGCGCGCCGCGTCCTGCAGCGTCGGGTCCATCTGGCGCAGCGAGCCCTCCACGGCGTTTGTCACGAGCGGGATGTTCCGGATGAAGTACGCAAGCGGCAGGATCCAGAACGTGCCGACGAGCAGCACGCGCGCCGTGGCGAGCTGGTTGCGATCGAACGTGGCCGCGAGGCCGAGCGCGATCGCGGTGGCGGGGATGGCCCACGGCAGCGACACCAGCACGTTGAGCAGCCGGCGCCCCGGCGCGGTCGTGAGCACGAGCAGGTAGGCGGCGACGAAGCCGAAGATGACGTTCGCCGCCGTGGCCACCGTGGCCATGCCGACGCTGTTCGTGATCGGCTGCCACAGGTCGGGCTCGGTGGCCAGCCGCCGGAAGTTGTCCAGCGTGTATTCCGGCGGCAGGATCTGCGTCGTCCACGACCCGTCGCGCGCGAACGAGATCAGCACCACCATGGCGTGCGGCAGGATCAGGAACACGACCGCCACGACGCCGAGCAGTGGCGCGGCCGCGCGCCAGAACCGCGAGCGCACCACCGTGCGCGTCACGGCGCCCTTGCCCGAGAGCGTGTACTGGCGGCGCCCTTCCACCCAGCGCAGCACGCCCAGCGCGGCAATGGCCGCGAGCGCCAGCACCGACGTCTCCACGTACGCCAGGCCGATGGCGCCGTTCAGCTTGGACACCAGGATCTGCGTGGAGAGCACGCGCGTGCCGCCGCCAAAGATGTAGGGCGCCGAGAAGGAGCCGAGTGCGCTCATGAACACGAGCAGCATGGAGCCGATGATCGCCGGCGTGAGCAGCGGCAGCGTGACGCGCCGCAGCGCATGGACGCGCGACGCGCCGAGCCCGGCCGCCGCCTCGTCGAGCGAGGTGTCGTAGCGCTCCAGCCCGGCGGAGACGAAGAGGAACACGTACACGTACATCGTGTACCCGTGCACGAACACGATCGCCCAGATGCCGTTCAACGTCCACGGCGCGTCCTTGAGCCCGAACAGGAGCTGCACGCCGCGCGTGACGACGCCGCTCTCGCCGTAGAGGAAGAGGAACGCCAGCACGCCGACGAGCGGCGGCAGCGCGGCGGGCAGGGTGGCCACGGCGCTCAGCAGGCGCCGGCCGCGGAACTCGAATCGCGTGAGCAGGAACGCGAGCGGGACGCCGACCGCCAGCGACGCCACCACCGACGCGATCGCGATGATGATGGTGTTGAGCGTCGCCTCGCGATCCGCCGGGCTGGCCATGAACTCGCGCCAGTCGCCGAGCCCGTGCGCAAAGCTGCCGACGACGACGGCGGCGTTGGGATACACGACCCCCCACGCCAGGATGGCGAGCACCACCAGCGCGAGCCCCGTGTATCGGCGACGCATGGCGCTACTCCCCGGAGGGCACCAGCGCGACGGGACGCGTGCGGAGCTGCACGCCGACGCGCTCGCCCTCGCGCAGCGCGCCGCTGTCGCTCATCACTGGCAGCGGTGCGGGCGCCCCGGGAACGTCGCGGATCGTGTACACGTAGTGGTCGCCGGCAAAGCGGCGGCCGGCCACGACGCCGACCCACGCGTTCGCCGTGTCCGCGGGCACGAGCGCCAGCGACTCGGGACGCAGCACCGCCAGCAAGGCACCGTCACCGTTCGCGCCGGCCAGGGGCGCCACCTGCGTGACGTCGCCGATCGTGACCGCGGCCTGCTGGCCGTCCCGGCGCGCCGAGGCAAACACGGCGTGCCCCACGAAATGCGCCACCGCGAGCGAGGCCGGGGCATGATAGAGTTCCTCGGGCGTGCCCACCTGCTGCAGCCGGCCGTTGGACAGCATCGCGATGCGGTCCGCGACGGCGAAGGCGTCTTCCTGGTCGTGCGTCACGAACACCGCCGTGACGCCCAGCCGCCGGAGCATCGCGCGCAGCTCGTCGCGCGTCGCCTGGCGCAAGGTCGGGTCCAGGTTGGAGAGGGGCTCGTCGAGCAGGAGCACGTGCGGCTCGATCACCAGCGCGCGGGCGAGCGCGACGCGCTGCTGCTCGCCGCCCGACAGCGCCTGGATGGCGCGCGGGCCGTAGCCGTCCAGCCCCACGCTGGCCAGGACGGCGCGTGCGCGTTCCATGCGCTGCGCCTTCGGCACGCGGCGCGCCTCCAGCCCGAACGCGACGTTCTCCTGCACCGTCATGTGCGGAAACAGCGCGTAGTGCTGGAACACCATGCCGAACCCTCGGCGCTGCGGGGGCTCGCGCGTGATGTCGTGCTCGCCGCCATTCGCGTCGAGCAGCGCGATGCGCCCGGCGTCGGGCATCTCGTAGCCGGCAATCATGCGCAGCGTCGTCGTCTTGCCGGATCCCGACGCCCCGATGAGCGCCAGCAGCTCGCCGGCGCGGACGTCAAGGGACACGCCCTCCACCCCGCGCCCGCTGCCGGCGTACCGGCGCGCGATGCCGTCCAGCCGCAGCCCGCCGGTGGCGCTCACTTGCCCCGCTGGCTGTTGCGGATGTTCGCGTCCCAGAACTTCATCCAGGTATCCAGGCTGTCGAGGAGCATCTTCTGGTCCACCGGCATCGGCGCGATGCGCGCGCGCGCATCGCGGATCCAGCCGGGCAGTGCGTCGGCGTTCAGGTCGGTGCGCACCGGGATGCGCAGGAACTTCGCCGCGGCATCCTGCAGCGCCTGCGGCGTCGTGACGAACTCGTAGAACTCCCGCGCGAGTTCCGGGTGCCGGCTGCCCTTCACGATCGCGATGCCATCCACGAGCAGCGGCGTGCCGCTCCTCGGGATCACGTACGACACCGGGATCTTCGTCGCCTGCTGCAGCGTCGCAATGTCCGGCATGTCCCACAGGCTGATCACGCCTTCCTGCCGGCCGAGCTTCTGGTAGAGGATCGTCGGGTTCAGCACGTACTCGCGTGTCTGCCCGTCCAGGCGGCGCAGCCAGTCCCACCCCTGCTGCTCGGAGCCGGTCTGGCGGATGGAGCGCGCGATGATCGCGCCGAAGATGGCGCGCATCGAGCCGGACGACACGGGATCGCGGATGACGACCTTGCCCTTCCACTTCGGGTCGAGCACGTCGTCCCAGTCCTGCGGCGCGTCACCTTCCTTGACCGCGACGTTGTTGTAGGCGATGACCTCGGGCGTCAGGTACGTGCCATACCACAGGTCGTTCGCGTCGTGCGCATCCGCGGGCGCCGCGGCGGCCCACGTCGGCTTGTAGGGCGCAAGCAGGCCCTCCCCCGCCGCGCGCGCGAAGCTTTCCGCCGGCGCGCCGAACCACACGTCGGCCTGCGGGTTCGCCTTCTCCGAGCGCACGCGGTCCAGGATGTCCTGCGACCCCATGTCCACCCACTGCACATCCACGTCGGGGTGGGCCTTCTCGAATGCCTGCTCGTAGTACTGCAGCAGGTCCTTGCCGTGCGGCGAGTACACGACCAGCGGCGTGCGCGTATCGCGCGAGCAGGCGGCCGCCGCGACGGTCGCGCATCCAACCACCAGCCAGCGGCGCAGGGCGGGCTTCATGGCTTCAGCGGCTCCCGGGGCGCGGTCGCGGCCGCCCTGGGCGTGGCCGCGAGCAGGTTCACGAACAACCGCGCAGCGCCCGGATTCCCCGCCGGAAGCTGCCGGAAGAACGACAACGTCGTGTAGATGTACGTGCCCTTGCCCACCGCGGCCACCAGGATCGCTGCGTCGTTGGGCGCCTCGCCGGTGTCGTGCATGGAGAGCAGCGTGTGATACCTGGGGTCAAATGTACGCGGCATGTACAGCGAGCGTTCCTGTACCCAGCCGTCGAAGTCCGCCGCGCCAATGCGATTGGGCGCATTCAGCAGCGGCGACGACGCGTCGAGCACCTCCACGGCCGCGTCCTCCTCGGTCACGCGGTCCGCGGGGCGCGCCAGCGTCACCGGGTACGGCATGATGCCCGGCTGCGTCATCTCGTACTGCCCGTACTGCTCCACCAGCGTGCCGCCGGCGCGGGCATACTGCAGCAGTCGCGCGTTGTTTGCGACCAGCGCCTCGTTCGCCCCGAACGCGCGCGTCCCGACAACAACGGCCGAGTAGCGCGACAGGTCCGCATGCGCCAGCGCCGCGGCATCGAGCGTCGTCACGCGGAGCCCGAGCTGCTCCAGCATCGGCTCCACGTTGTCGCCCACGCCCGGGATGTACGCGATGCTCATCCCGGCCGGATAGCTCACGTCCACGGCCTGCACGGTCATCGCCGCGGTGCGGTACAGCTCGAGCGGCCGGATGTGCTCGTACTCGATCGGCGTGAAGCCCTGCGTGAAGGTCTCGCCATTGCTCACCGCCACGACCGAGATGCCGTGCGCCCCGGCACGCAGCGTGCCGCGCACGCGGAAGCTCAGGTCCACGCTCGCGCCCGGCCTGAGCGCCAGCCGCCGCACCGCCGAATCCGTGCGCAGCCCCTCCGGCAGCGTGAGCCGCACCTCGGCCGCGCGGTCCGCCGACGCCGACGACTGCACGTGCACGCGGATCTCGCGGTCCAGCGGCGCGTTCGCGCGCGCGTACTCCACGTCATGGTCCAGCAGCACGGTGATTGCCGGCACGACCGCCACCGGCCGCCGCACCTCGCCGCGGGCCGGGTCGCCCACGCGATGGACGATCGGCTCCACGGTGGTCGCGAAGCGCACGCCCGCGACCTCGAGCCCCACCTGCACCGAGGAGCCGTACACGCGATCCTCGCCCACGAGCATCTGCGCCACGGGACGCCCCGAGACATCCGACGCCGGGCGCAGGCGGAACATGTCCCCCTGCCGCGGGTTCACCAGCCACCAGCTCTGCGACACCGCCGTCGGCCGCCACGTGAACTGGTCCTGCACGGCGCTGTCCACCGGCACCGGCCTGTCCGCGGTCGCGCCGGCCTGCCAGTCGCGCCCCAGGTACGCCACCGGCGCATGCCCCTGGTTGTACACGGCCACCGTGACCGGCACGCTGTCGTTCGCGGCCACGAGCTCGCGCGGCACCGTGGCTTCCACCTCGAGTCCCGAGGCGAGCACCAGCGCGCGCGTCGCGCGCCGCAGCTGCTCGTCCAGCGTCGTCGCCAGGTCGCCCATCGCGCCGTCGCACATCGGCACCGGCGCCTCTGCCGTTCCACTCATGCACCCGACGCCCGCACGCGCACGCTCGAGCAGCGCCACATAGCGCGCCAGCCCGGGGACCATGGTCCACGGACGCAGCAGGCTCTCGTGCTGCGCCACGTCGTGCAGCGCCGCCGGCATGGAATCGAGCGCCGCGCGCGCGACCGATGCGACGCGCACGCCGGCCAGCCGCTCGATGCCCGTGCCGACGCCGTCGAACATGGACTGCTCCTGCGCGGCGGGCGCCGGCATCGCGAGCGGCGCGTGCACGGCCTCGAGGTGCACGTAGTCCATGCGCGAGCCGCGCGGCTCCAGGCTGCCCTGCCCCTGCGAGCGATGCTGCGAACGGCTGTCCGACGCCAGCTCGGCGTACGTCTTGCCGGCGAGGGGGTCGTACTCGCCCACGTTCATCGCCAGCGTCGCGCCCGCCGGGTTGAACCGCGACGCGCGGTAGAACTTGAGCGGCGTCCAGGCGCCGAGCCCGTTGGTCACCGCGCGCGGGTAGCGCACCGTGTCACCCGCGAGGTCGAACGCCTCGCGGGCCAGGATCCCCGCCACCTGGTGGTGCCCATGCCCGTCGCGCGGCGTGCCCGACCACACGGACACGATCACCTGCGGGCGGTACGCGCGGATGATGCTGATCACGTCGCGCAGCACCGAGTCCCTGGCCCAGTGCTTGAGCGTCTCGTCGGCCGTCTTGGAGAACCCGAAGTCGAATGCGCGCGTGAAGTACTGGCGGCCGCCGTCAATGCGCCGCGCGGCCAGCAGCTCCTCGGTGCGGATCATGCCGAGCCCGGCCCCGAGCTCGTTGCCGATCAGGTTCTGCCCGCCGTCGCCACGGGTGAGCGACAGGTAGGCGGTCTCCACGTGGCGGCCGCGGGCCAGCCACGTGATCAGCTGCGTGTCTTCGTCGTCGGGGTGGGCCCCGATCATCAGCACGCGCGTCGTGACGCCAAGGCCTTCCACCGCCTCGCCCAACGCGGCGGCGCCGCGTTCCTGTGCGGCAAGGAAGCGCGGCGCCACGAGCAGTGCTGCGACGAGGACGAATGATCGAATTCGCACGCGACGCTCACCTCTTCGAGGGAAACCTGCCGGGGGGGGGGGGG
>DASZRI010000205.1:0-4901 GCA_035549215.1 Gemmatimonadaceae bacterium
ATACTGCTCGTGGGCGCGGGGCTCTTCCTGCGCAGCTTCGTGCACCTGGTGGCGGTGGACCCGGGATTCAATCCCGCGCACGTGACCGCCGCGACGGTGACGCTGCCGAACACGCCGCAATTCAAGCGCGACCACGACGTGGGTGCATTCGCGCAGCGCCTGCTGGATCGCGTGTCGTCGCTGCCCGGCGTGCAGCAGGCGGCCATCGGCTTCGGTCGTCCCTTTGCGGAGGGGCACGTGCGGACCACGTTCGAGATCGAAGGCCAGCCACGCAGCCAGCCGGGCAACCGCCGGCTCGTGATGGCGCGCCCGGTGTCGCCCGCCTACTTCCCGGTGCTGGGGATCCCGCTCGTCTCGGGGCGGATGTTCACCGACCAGGATCGCACGGATGGGCGGCAGGTCGTGCTGCTGAGCCAGGAGGCGGCGCGCCGGTACTTCAAGGGCGTGTCGCCGATCGGGCAGCAGATCACGCTCGGCTGGGAGCGCGACACCGCAGAGTGGGGCGCGCACCATACGGTGGGCGGCGAGATCGTGGGCGTGGTGGCGGACGTGACGGAGCAGGGCGCGGCCGCGGAGAACCTGCCGGTGGTGTACACGCCGTTCGCACAGGTTCCCGTGGGCGACATCACGGTGCTGGTGCGCTCGGGACTGGGGGCGTCGGCGATCAGCGGCGAGCTGCGCTCGGCGGTGCACGACCTGGACAGTGCGCTGCCGGTGTATGGCGTGACGACGATGGACAACGCGCTGGGCGAGAGCGTGGCGCAGCCCCGGTTCTATACGCTGCTCCTGAGCGGATTCGCGTTCATCGGGCTGCTGCTGGCGGCGGTGGGGATCTACGGCGTGATCTCGTACGGCGTGACGCTGCGGCAGCGCGAGATCGGGATCCGCCTCGCGCTCGGCTCGTCGCGGCAGCGGATCGTGCGGCTGACGCTGGGGCAGGGCGTGGCGCTGGCGGTGGTGGGGATCCCGATCGGCCTCGCGGGCGCGTACTGGCTCTCGCGGTACATCGGGTCGCTGCTGTTCGGCGTGCACGGCGCCGATGCGGTGACATACGGCGTGGTGCCGCTGGTGCTGCTGGCGGTGGCGGCACTGGCGTCGTACCTGCCGGCGCGGCGTGCCGCGCGGGTGGACCCCGTGATCACGATGCGCGCCGATTGACGGCGCGCATCGCGGTCAGAGGTTCTTCAGCTCGCCGATGAGCGAGGTGAGCGACGACTTGGCGTCGCCGAACAGCATGCGCGTGCCCCTGGCGTAGAACAGCTCGTTCTCGATGCCGGCGAAGCCGGCAGCCATGCCGCGCTTGAGGACGATGCACGTCTTCGCCTTGTCGGCGTTGAGGATCGGCATGCCGTAGATCGGCGACTGCGGGTCGGTGCGCGCCGCCGGGTTCACGACGTCGTTGGCGCCGATCACGAGTGCGACATCGGCGCGCTCGAACTCCCCGTTGATCTCGTCCATGTCGTACAGCTTGTCGTACGGCACGTTGGCTTCGGCCAGGAGGACGTTCATGTGGCCGGGCATGCGGCCGGCCACGGGGTGGATGGCGTATTTCACCTCGCCGCCGCGCTTCTCGATCAGCTCGGCCAGCTCGCGCACCGCGTGCTGGGCCTGCGCCACCGCCATGCCGTAGCCGGGGACGATGATGACGAGCTGCGCGTAGCCGAGCTGGACCGCGGCGTCCTCCACCGAGATCGGGTTGACCGTGGCCTCGCCGACCTTCTTCGCACCGCCGGCCGCCGTCTCGCCCCCGAACGCGCCGAAGAGCACGTTGGAGAACGAGCGGTTCATGGCCTTGCTCATCAGGATGGACAGGATGAAGCCGGATGAACCGTCGAGCGAGCCGGAGATGATGAGGATGACGTTGTTGATGGCGAAGCCGGTGGCGCACGCGGCGAGGCCGGAGTAGGAGTTCAGCAGCGCCACGACCACGGGCATGTCCGCGCCGCCGATCGGCATCACGAGCAGGATGCCGAACAGGAAGGCGAGCGCGATCATCGTGTAGAACACCCACGCGGTGCCCGGATAGATGATCAGGTACGCAAACAGGCCGAGCATGAACGCGGCCAGGCACCCATTCACCAGGTTCTGCCCGCGGTACGTGACCGGCCTGGACGTGATCCATTCCTGCAGCTTGCCGGCGGCCACGATCGTGCCGGACACGGTGATGGTGCCGAGCAGGACCTCGAAGCCGATGGCCGCCATCTTCACGCGCGAGATCACCTCGCCGGACACGAGGTCCGTGTGGTACTCGGCGACGCCGACGAGCGCGGCGGCGAGGGCGCTGAAGGTGAGCGAGAGCGCGATTCGCTGGGGCATGGCGGTCATCGGCACCCACATGCCCATCGGGTAGCCGATGATGGCGCCGAGCGCGAGGCCGGCAATGATCCAGCGATAGTCGATGATCTGCGCGTTGAGCAGCGTGCCGACGATGGCGAGCAGCATGCCCGCGGCGGCCTGCAGCATGCCGCTGCGCGCCTTGTCGGGGCGCGTGAGGCTGCGGATGCCGAGGATGAAGAACGCGGAGGCCGCGAGGTAGGTCGCGTCGATGAAGATGTCGCGCATCAGGCCTTGCCGCCGGGCTTGGTGTCGCGCTTGAACATCTTCAGCATGCGATCCACGATCAGGAAGCCGCCGACGATGTTGGCGGTGGCGGCGACGACGGCCACGAAGCCGAGGATGGTGGCGACCATGTTCCGCTGCGCGCCGGCCGCGATGAGGGAGCCGACCAGCGAGATGCCCGAGATGGCATTGGTGGCTGCCATCAGCGGCGTGTGCAGCAGCGGCGGCACCCGCGTGATGAGCGTGTAGCCCAGGAACGCGGCGAGCAGGAACACGTAGAGCTGGAGCAGGGTCATGAGCGCACCGTTCCGTCGTGGGTGACGAGCATGGCGCCGGTGATCTCGTCGGCCGGGTCGATCACCAGCGCACCGTCCTTGATCAGGTGCTGGAACAGCGTGAGCAGGTTGCGCCCGAACATCTGGCTCGCGTGGAAGGGCACGCTGCTGGGCAGGTTCACGGGGCCGATGATCGTGACGTCGTGGGCCTGGACGGTCTCGCCGGCGCGCGTGAGCTCGCAGTTGCCGCCCGTCTCGGCGGCGAGGTCCACGATCACGGCGCCGGCGCGCATGGACTGCACCATCTCGGCAGTGACGAGGCGGGGCGCCGTGCGTCCCGGGATCTGCGCCGTCGTGATGACGAGGTCCATGTCCTTGATGTGGCCGGCAATCGTGGCCAGCGTGCGGGCCGCCTCGTCCTCCGTCTGCGCGCGGGCGTAGCCGCCGGCGGCCTGCGCGGACTCGCTCACGACGTCGGACTGCACGAAGGCGGCGCCGAGGCTGAGCACCTGCTCCCGCGCGGCGGGTCGCACGTCGAAGGCGGAGACCACGCCGCCCAGGCGCCGCGCGGTGGCGATGGCCTGCAGGCCCGCGACGCCGGCGCCGATGACGAACACCTTGGCCGGCGAGATGTTGCCCGCGGCGGTGGTGAGCATCGGGAGGAACTTGGGCAGCGCGGAGGCGCCGAGCAGCACGGCCTTGTAGCCGGCCACCGTGCTCTGCGAGGAGAGCACGTCCATGGACTGGGCGCGCGTGATGCGGGGCACGAGCTCGAGCGCGAGGCCGCTGATCCTGCGAGCCGCGAGGGCGGCGAGCAGGTCGGCGTTCCGGCCGGGCTGCATGAGGGAGACGACGACCGCACCCTGGCGGATGCGCGCGATCTCGTCTGGGGTCGGGGGCTGGACCTTGGCGACGGCGTCGGCCCCGTCGAGCGTCGTGGCGGCGTCGTCCGCGAGCTGCGCGCCGACCGCGGCGTAGGCCTCGTCGCGGAATCCCGCGCGCAGGCCTGCGCCGCGCTGCACGACCACTTCAACACCCGACTTCACCAACCGACCGACACTGTCCGGAGCGAGGGCGACGCGCGCTTCGCGCGGGGCAACCTCGCAGGGCACGCTGATTCGCATTACCTGGAGGGAAGGGGCGGAAAGGACTGTCGGCTGGATACTACGCCGCGTGCCCGTGGCAATCAACACGACAGGCGTCAGGGGACTTCCGCGCCGTGGACGGGGGATGCCTGACGCGCGGCTTCCAGCGCCCTGTTCCCGACGCTAGAGTGGTGGTGGCGGGCGCGTGTCGCGCCCCCCGACCTGCACGGAGACTGGAACGGACATGACCCCTGCATCGAACGCCCCGTGGCGCGTGCTGGCGCTGGTGGGCAGCCTGCGCGCCAAGTCGCTGAACCGCGCCCTGTATCAGGCCGCCACCGAGCTGGCGCCGCCCACGCTGTCGCTGACGCTCTTCGACCGGCTGCGCGAGATCCCGCCCTTTGACGACGACGCTACCAGCGAGCCGCCGGCGGTGATCGCGGACCTCAAGGCGGCACTGGCGGGCGCCGACGCGGTGCTGATCGTGACGCCGGAGTACAACTACAGCGTGCCGGGCGCGCTGAAGAACGCGATCGACTGGGTGTCGCGACCGCCGGCCACGACCCCGCTGCGCGGCAAGCCCGCGATGCTGATGGGAGTGAGCACCGGGATGAGCGGGACGATGCGCGCGCAGCTCCACTGGCGGCAGGTGTTCGTGTTCACGCAGACGCCGGTGATGCTGCAGCCCGAGGTGCAGATCCCGCGTGCGGCCGAGCGCTTCAATGAGGTGCCGGAGCTGACGGACGCGTCCACACGCGACCTGGTGCAGCGGAGCCTCGTGGCGTTCGCGGAGTGGATCCCGCGGTTCGTCGCGCCGCGCGCCTGAGCGGGCCGGGCAGGAAAGACGACGGCGGCGGCCCCCGATCGGGAGCCGCCGCCGTGTCGCGTGCGGGACTGCTCAGCCGCCGTGGCTGGTGCTGTCGTGTGCGGCGCGACGGTCGCGCCGCAGGTCGCGGCGATCCTGTTGCACGTCACGCTTGTC
>DASZRI010000206.1:0-8391 GCA_035549215.1 Gemmatimonadaceae bacterium
ACCCCCGGGCTCGTGCGCGCGCTCGGGCAGCTCGAACGGCGCGCCGGCATCGCCCCCTTCTCCGACGGATCGGGCCAGGATGCGCGTGACGCGTCGCAGGTCATCGCCGTGCTCGGCCAGGGAGGCCTCAGCCTGCCGAACCGTGACTACTACGTGCAGTCAGATGCGCGCTATGTGAAGATCCGCGACGCCTTCACGGCGCACGTCACGCGCATGTTCGAGCTCATGGGCGACACGCCGGCCCAGGCGACGGCCGGGGCGAAGGCCGTGCTCGACATCGAGACGCGGCTTGCGCGCGCCTCCAAGTCGCCGGTGGAGCTGCGCGACCCGAACGCCAACTACCACAAGATGACGCTGGCCGAGTTGGACGCGCTCACGCCGACGCTGTCGTGGACGTCGTTCTTCAAGGCGCAGGGCGCGCCGGCGATTACCGCGGTGGACGTGGAGCAGCCCGAGTTCTTCAAGGCGCTGGACGGGATGCTCACCAGCGTGCCGGCGGCCGACTGGAAGGCGTACCTCCGGTGGCGCGCGGTGCACGCGGCGGCCCCGGCGCTCAGCACGCCGTTCGTCAACGAGAACTTCAGGTTCTCGCAGCTGTTCAGCGGCGCGCAGGAGCTGCTGCCGCGCTGGAAGCGCTGCTCCGCCTCCACGGACGGGCGGCTGGGCGAGCTGCTCGGGCAGGAGTACGTGAAGGCCAACTTCACGCCCGAGGCCAAGGTACGCGCCCTGCGCATCGTGAACACGCTCGTGGACGAGCTGCACGACCGCATCGAGCACCTGCAGTGGATGAGCCAGCCGACGAAGGTACAGGCGCTCGCGAAGCTCTCCGCCTTGACGCGCAAGATCGGCTACCCGGACAAGTGGATCGACTACTCGAGCGTGACGATCACCCCGGGCCGGTACCTGGCCAACGTGCGCGCCGCGCAGCAGTTCGCGTCGGCGCGCGACTGGGCCAAGATCGGCAAGCCGGTGGACCGCACCGAGTGGGGCATGACGCCACCCACGGTCAACGCGTACTACAGCCCGCCCATGAACGAGATTGTCTTCCCCGCGGGCATCCTGCAGCCGCCATTCTACGACCCGAACGCCGATGACGCCGTGAACTACGGCGCCATGGGCGCCGTCATCGGCCACGAGATGACGCACGGCTTCGACGACGAGGGCCGGCAGTACGACAAGGACGGCAACCTGAAGGACTGGTGGACCGCCGCCGACGCCGACCAGTTCAATGCGCAGGCGCAGAAGGTCGTGCAGCAGTTCGACGCCTACACGGTGGTGGATTCCTCCACGCACGTGAACGGCAAGCTCACGCTCGGCGAGGACATCGCCGACTTCGGCGGGCTGACCGTGGCGTACGCGGCCATGGAACGCGCGCTCGGCAACGCCCCGCGCACGAAGATCGACGGCTTCACGCCCGAGCAGCGCTTCTTCCTTGCGTGGGCGCAGGTATGGCGTGAGCTCAACCGGCCCGAGTATGCCAAGACGCTGGTCGGCGTGGACCCGCACGCGCCGGGCAAGTGGCGCGTGAACGGGCCGTTCAGCAACATGCCCGAGTTCCGCAAGGCATGGGGCTGCAAGGACGGCGACCCGATGGTGCGGCCGGCCGGCGACCGCCCCGAGATCTGGTAGTCGCTCGACGCGCCTGGCGTCGAGGCAAGGCGTGGGGCCGGTGCGGCGCGATTGCGCCGCACCCGCTCGTGCTTACGGCGCCGGCGGGATGCCGAGCGATGCAGCCGACGGCAGCGTGTGCGTGCGCATGTAGGCGCGCCGCACGTCACCGAACTGCGTGCCGCGCGTGATCCAGAGCTGCGTCGCCTGGTCGTACAGCGCGAGCACGTTGTGCAGCCAGTACGGCCGGTTCTCGCGCATCCACGCCTGCTCGTACAGGTCGCGGATCAGCGAGTACCCATCGCGCAAGTCCTGCGCCCGCCCGTTCATGCTCGACATGTCCGTCAGCTCCGCGCCAGCCGTCGCCTTGTGCGTGGTATCCGCGGCCCGCGCGTACATCTGCGCCATCTCGTCGGCGAACTCGAACTTCATGCCGATGAAGTCGATCTTCCGTGCGCCCAGGGCGAGCGCGTCGATCGCGTCCAGCTCGCGGTGCACGCCCGGCCGCGCCTGGTCGATCAGCACCAGCGACGACTCGGCCAGCACGCGCAGGTCGCGCAGGATCGGGCGGATCTTCACCGCGATCGCCTGTCCCTCCGGCGACCAGGGATCCACCCAGAACAGGTAGTCGTTCGCGTCGCCGGCCCCCGCCTTGGCCAGCAGGGCGTGCGCCTGGGCGACCTTGAGCTGCGCCTCGTCGATGCGCCCGGTCGTGTCGCCGTGGAACACGCGCCCGAATGCGTGCTGGAACGCCGGGATGCTCGACTCACCCGGTTGCCATCCTGCCGCCGCACCAAACAGCACGCCGTACCACGCCTGGTTGAACAGCGCCTCGCCGTCGTCGTCCCACGACGTGTTGAGCATGCCGGTGGCGCCCAGCCGCTGGCCGTCGCGCACGAACCCCTGGATGTTGCGCAGCGCGACGTCGTTGTTCGGGTACACGCGGCTCCAGTTGCTCACGCCGGGTGCGACCCACGTTTCCATGCCGGCCTGGCGGAACGGCTCGATCGCCTTGTCCCAGCTCGTCGTCACGCCGTAGCTCCACGGCACGGCGATCATGTCGTGGGGCAGCGTCTTCACGAGCTCGGGGCTGCTTCCGGCGATGTCCCCCCAGAACAACAGCCGCTTGCCCGTGGGGCGCAGCGATTCCTCGATCTGCTTGAGGAAGTCCAGGTACACCTTGCCCAGGCCGTCCGCCTTCACGCGATCGGCCGTCTGTCCGCGCCCCAACTCGAAAGTCTCGTCGGCGCCCAGGTGGATGAACCGGCTCGGGAAGAGCGAATCCACCTCCGCGAACATCTCGCGGATGAGCGCCATCGAGCCGGGCTGCCCCGGCGCCAGCACGTGCCCGTGCGGCGTCTCGGCAAGCGGCGAATAGATGTCGTACTTGAGGATATGATGCAGGTGGCCGAAGGCTTCCTGCTCCGGAATCACGTCGATGTGGTACTTCGCGGCGTAGGCGACGAGCTCGCGCACCTGCTCGTGCGTCATCGCGCCGCCCGGCGGGCCGATGAGCGGATTCGACGTGTAGGCCAGCGTGTTCTCGTAGTAGGGCGAGTACACGTTGACCTTGTACGCGGCCAGCGTGCGGATCTGTCGCTCCTGGAACTCCAGCGTCGGCATCGGGCCCCGCGACAGGTCGTCATGCAGCCCGCGGTACCGCATCGCCGGCCAGTCACGCACCGCGGCGATGTGCATGACCGCCGATGTGCCCTCTCCATCCACGAGCTGCTTTACCGTCTGTGCGCCGTAGAAGATACCCGCCGCCCCCTTGCCGATCACGGTGATCCGGCCGTGGCCGGGCACGAGCACGTACCCCTCGGCGTCCATCGAGTCGGTCCACGCGGCATGCGCAGAGGAGAGCAGGGCGCGAGCCTGCGCCGTTCCTGCACGCAAGAACGACACGCGCACGGAACCCGTGCCGTCGTAGTTCACGCGGATGCCCCGCGCCTTGAGCGCATCGCCCAGGTCGCGGGCCGCGAACCGGTCGTCCGCATTCGCCGGAAGGACGATTGCGGCCCCGTGCGCGAGCCGGACATCGGCCTCCACGCGCAGTTCACGCGGCTGCGGGATCAGGGCCAGCGATTGCGTGATGTGTTGCGCACTTGCCGCGGAAGCCAGCAGCGGGAGCACAAGGAAGAAGTAAAGTCGTCGCATGGCACAACGATGGCGCCCGGTGACATGCCCCGCAATGCGCCTCGTACCTCTTGCCGCGCGCCGCCATGCATCATACGATTGCGCGCATGCCGGGCGGCGACGCCGCCGCACCTCCGGCCGGATGCAGCAGTGCAGGCGATGGCCGAGCGACTCGGCCGCGTGACCTGTCCCTTCCCTGCCAGGCTCCCCCATGACAACTGCGACACCACTCCTCGCTGCGTGGGCACCCGCCAGTCGGTGCCTCCGCGGGCGCACGCGCGTGCGCCACGCACTCGTCACCATTGCCGCAGCGCTCGCTGCGCTCGTGCTGCCGGCGTCGCGCGCGGCCGCGCAGGGCGGCACCATCGCCGGCGCCGTCGTCACCCTCGGCACGGCCGAGCCCATTCCCAGCGCCCAGATCATGGTTGTCGGCGGCACCCAGCGCGCGACCAGCGACGCTCGCGGCCAGTTCCGCCTCACCGGCCTTTCGGGCGCGACAGTCACCCTCGAAGTCCGGCGCATTGGCTACAAGGTGACCCGCCTCTCGGCCCGCGTGGGCGACGAGAACGTGCGCGTCGCGCTCGAGAGCAATCCGGCGAGCCTCGAGGCGCTGGTGGTCACCGGCACGCCGGGCGCGACGGAGAAGAAGGCGATCGGCAACTCGATCTCCACCGTGGACGCGGCGGCGGTGACGGCGATCGCGCCGATCACCTCCATGCAGTCGCTGCTCAACGGCCGCGCGCCGGGCGTGGTGCTGCAGTCGGCGACCGGCGCCGTGGGCACCGGCGGCCACCTGCGCGTGCGCGGCCTCGCGTCGCTCTCGCTCGGTAACGAGCCGCTGGTGTACGTGGACGGCGTCCGCGTGGACAACGATCCCTCCACGGGTCCGGCCAACCAGGCGTTCGGGTCGAGCAGCATCTCCCGCATCAACGACATCAACCCCGATGACATCGAGAGCATCGAGGTGCTCAAGGGCCCGTCGGCGGCCACGCTGTACGGCACCGAGGCGTCCAACGGCGTCATCAACATCATCACCAAGAAGGGCCGCGACGGCGCCGCGCGCTGGAACGTGCTCGCCAAGCAGGGCGTGAACTACCTGCAGAACTGGAAGACGCGCTTCCCGACCAACTACGGCCTGCTCAACGGGCAGGTGGTGGCGGTGAGCATGGACTCGCTGATCAACGCGAACGGCGGCGACATCTTCCGTAACGGCCGCTATCAGGAGACGCAGGTCTCCGTGAGCGGCGGCAGCAGCGCCCTCAGCTACTATGCCAGCGGCAACCTGCTCGATTCGCAGGGCGCCGAGCCAAGCAACAGCGAGCGGCATTACGGGGCGCGCGTCAACGTCGGCATCAACCCCAACCCCCGCTTCCGCACGAGCATTGACGCGGGCTACGTCTCGGGCCCCACGAACCTGAGCGCGGAAGCCGGCTTCGGCGGCCGCGTGTGGTCCACGGTACTCGCGACGCCGACCAACTACAACAATCCCATCCGGCACGGCTTCTACAGCGCGATCCCGGTGGAATACGACGAGGTCTACCACTTCTGGCAGGACCTCGACCACCTCACCGGCAGCATCCGGTTCGAGAACGAGCCCACCGACTGGTTCCAGCATCGCCTGACGTTCGGCTACGACAACGTGCAGCAGGGCGACAACCTGTTCCAGCCGCGCATTGACTCGCTGATCCCGAACCCGAGCTTCGGCTCCGACGCACTCGGCCTCAAGGACGTCACGCAGAACACGATCAACACCCGCACCATCGACTACGCGGCGACCGCGACCTGGAACGTCCGGCCGACCATCAAGTCCAGCACGTCGGTCGGCGGCCAGTACTACCACAACTCGGCCTACTACGTGTACGCGCACGGTGAGGTGTTCCCGACGCCGGGGCTGAGCTCGATTGACGCGACCACGACCAATCGCGTGAACGACGAGGACCTGACCGAGAACGCGACGCTGGGCGTGTACGGGCAGGAGCAGGTCGCCTGGCGCGACCGCCTGTTCCTCACCGCCGCGCTGCGCTCCGACCAGAACAGCGCGTTCGGCACGAACTTCAAGCGCGTCACCTACCCCAAGTACTCGCTGAGCTGGGTGGCGAGCGACGAGGCGTTCTGGAGCCACTTCAAGGACTACGTACAGACGTTCCGCTTCCGCGGCGCGTACGGCGAAGCCGGAAAGGCGCCCGCCACGTACGCAGCCCTGCGCACCTTCGCCTCAGTGCCGGGCTACAACGACTCGCCGGCGGTGACGCCGCAGTTCATCGGCAACCCGAACCTGGGCCCCGAGCGCGGCAAGGAGTACGAGCTCGGCTTCGACGCCAACGCGCTCGACGACCGCCTGGACCTGCAGTTCACGTACTATCACAAGAAGACGACGGACGCGATCCTGAACCGCCAGATCACCCCGTCCATCGGCTTCTCGGGCACGCAGCCGTTCAACGCCGGCGCGCTGCTCAACACCGGCCTCGAGTGGACCGTGCGCGCGACGCCCTATCGCAGCGAGCGCGTCAAGGTGGACCTCGGCTTCAACCTGGCCACCAACCAGAATCGCATCCTGAGCCTGGGCCAGCCCGGCCTCACGTTCGTCACGGCGGGCACGTACGTGCAGCACCACGTGGGTTACCCGGCGTACGGCTGGTTCGAGAAGCAGTTGCTCAACGCGACGGTGGACGCCAAGGGCAACATCCTCACGGCCAACTGCGCCGACGGCAAGGGCGGCTCGATGCCGTGCTGGGGTGCCGACGGCAAGTGGGGCACCGCGGACGACGCCCCGCTGGTGTACCTGGGCCGTTCCACGCCGCCGGTCGAGGGCTCCTACACCGCGACGGTCACGCTGTACGACCGCCTGCACCTCTACACCATGCTCGACTTCGAGCGCGGCTGGAAGAAGCTGGACGGCACCACGCGCGTGCGGTGCACGTTCTTCGGCGGCCGCTGCCCCGAGAACTTCACTCCGGCGCAGGCCGACCCGAACCGCGTCGCCGAGGTCAACTCCAATCACAACCTGGTGGACTTCCTGATCACCAACGCGAGCTTCACCAAGTTCCGCGAGTTCACGGTGTCCTACGACCTGCCCAGCAGCGTGGCGCGCCAGTTCCGCACCACGCGCGCGAGCATCGCGCTGTCCGGCCACAACCTGCACACCTGGACCCCGTACACCGGCCTCGAACCGGAGTCGATGTTCAACGGCGGCAGCCGCGGCGGCAACACCTCGTGGGAGCAGACCGTACTGCCGCAGCTCACGCAGTGGGTCCTCTCCGTCAACCTGGGCTTCTAACCATGCGGACCCGACTCATGACATCACGTACTCGCTTGTTCGCGGGCGCGCGGGCCAGCCTGGCCGGTGCCCTGGGCACGCTCGCCGTGCTCGTCCTTGCCGTCTCCTGCACGAGCTCCAGCGAGCTGCTCACCGTGCAGTCCCCCAGCCGGATCCCGGCCGCCAGCCTGGAAGACCCGGCCAACGCGCAGATCCTCGTGAACGGCGCCATCGGCGACTTCGAGTGCGCCTTCGGCTCGTACGTCGTGCTCGGCGGCCTCATCGGCGATGAGCTCGACGACGCCACCCAGACGGCCGATCGCTACCCGTACGACATGCGCACGATGACGTCCAAGGACACGCGGTACTCCACGTCGGCCTGCACGGCACTCGGCGTCTACACGCCGCTGCAGACGGCCCGCGTCTCGGCGGACAACATCCGCCGGCTGCTCACCGGCTGGACCGACCAGCAGGTGGCCAACCGCAAGACGCTCCTCGCCACCGCCGAGGTGTACGAGGCGTATTCCATGCTGCTGCTCGGCGAGGGCTTCTGCTCCACCACCTTCTCCACCTTCGACGCGAACGGCAACATCCAGTACAACCCCGAGATCACCCCGGCGCAGGCGGAAGCGCAGGCCGAGGCCATGTTCACCACGGCCCTCACCGATGCGCAGGCGGCCGGCGCCACCACCATTGCCAACCTGGCGCTCGTCGGGCGCGCCCGCGCGCGGCTGGACCAGGGCAACCTGGCCGGCGCCCGCGCCGACGCCATCCTGGTCCCGGCCGGGTTCAGCTACACGGCCACGGCCTCGGGCACGGTCTCGCGGCGCAACAACCGCGTATGGGGAGAGAACAACTCGCTCGGCATCTCCTCGTCCGTGGGCACCTACTACCAGAACCTCAATGACCCGCGCGTGCCCGTGGTGGACTTCCACAAGAAGAGCGTGACGGGCATCGAGCTCTGGGAGCAGACCAAGTATCCGTCGGTGTCGTCGCCCATCCGCTTCGCCTCCAGCGACGAGGCGCAGCTCATCGTGGCCGAGGCCGACATCGGCACGAACAACGCCGAGGCGGTCGGCATCCTGAATGCATCGCGCGCCAAGGGCAATGAGCCGGCGCTCGACCCCGCATCCTCGGCCGCCACGCTCAAGGCCGCGGTGATCGAGGAACGCCGCCGCGCGCTCTTCCTCGAGGGCTACCACCTGGGCGACTTCATCCGGTACACCTTGCCGCTGAACCCGCCCGCGGGCGCCACCTTCCCGGGCGGCGGCACGTACGGCAGCAACCGCTGCCTGCCCCTGCCGGACGTGGAGCGGCTGAACAACCCGGTGCTGAACCACTAGGCACCGCGCAGCACTGCTGGTCGCGACGCCCTCCCGGGAGTTCCCGGG
>DASZRI010000207.1:0-3278 GCA_035549215.1 Gemmatimonadaceae bacterium
CCCGGCCGCCGTCGCACGACGCGCCCGGATGGGCATCCGCACACGCGCCGCGCACCAACGCGGCGCTGGCCCAGTGCGCCACCTGCCACGCGCGGGAGAGCTGCGCGCGCTGTCACCCGAACGCATCGCAACTCCGCGCGATCACGCAGCTCGAGAGCGACACCCGCGTGGCGCAGCTCGTGCGCGACCTGGCGCCGGCGTATCCCACGCCCGCGAGCCACCGGGCCGACGGATGGCCGCTGGACCACGGGCGCGACGCCCAGCGTGCGGCCGCGACGTGCGCCAACTGCCACACACAGCAGGGCTGCAAGTCGTGCCACATCGGGTCGCTGGGCGCGCAGGCGATCCAGGCGCTGCCGCTGCCCGCGGCCGGTGCGCCCGCGGGCATCGTGCTTCGCGCGCCGGCGCAGGGCATGCGTCCACCGGGCCCCGCGGCCATCGGGCCCGAGACGACCTACACCGCCGCGGTCCCGCCCGCAGACACCATGCGCGCGCGGACCGTGCGCGTGCACCCGCCGGGCTTCGCGACCAATCACAAGGAAGCGGCGGCCAGCGGGCGCCTCAACTGCCTGGGCTGCCACCAGCAGCGCCAGTGCACGACCTGTCACGACGGCGTATCCGTCTCGCGGGCGTACCATCCGCCGGACTTCATGTCGCGGCATGCAACCGACGCCTACAGCCAGCAGCGCGACTGCAGCTCCTGCCATCGCGTGGAGACCTTCTGCCGGTCATGCCACCGCAGCCAGGGGACGCCGAACACGAGCTCGGTGCGGGGGAGCGCACACACCGCGCAGCCGCTCTGGCTGCTGCAGCACGGCCAGGCGGCGCGGCAGGGGCTCACGGGCTGCACGAGCTGCCACCAGCAGCGCGACTGCCTGCAGTGCCACTCGCAGCTCGGGCGGAACATCAACCCGCACGGCCCGGCGTTCGACGCGCAGGCCATGGGGTCGCGGAACAAGCAGGTGTGCCTGGTGTGCCATGTGACCGACCCGCTCCGGAAGTGAGCGGCGGTCATGGTGCAGCGCCGGCGTCGCCCCGTGGGCGGCGCCGGCGCTGCTGCCTACGGCTTCGCGGCGGTGGCGGGCGTCACGCCGTTGGTGTGGAGCGAGCGCATCGTGCTGTCGGTGAGCATGACGCTGGTGGCGTTGGACAGGCGCTTGATGCTCGCGTTGGCGCTGTCAGCCAGCGCGCGGTTGTTCGTCTTCTGCGCGACCATGAAGATGCCGAAGTACGGCGCCGGGTTCAGCGGTGCGGCGGTGGCGGCAGCGCGATAGTCCTTGAGCGCGGCGTCGTAGCGCCCCGCGCGGAATTCGGAGTTGCCCAGCTCGAGCGAGGCGCGCGCATTCTCGGGCAGCGCATCGTGCGGCGACGGAGACTGCGCGGACTGCGTGGCCTCCGCCTTGGCCTGCGCCAGCGGCACCTTGGGGCCTTCGTTGGCGTGGGAGCACGCCGCCGTCGCGACGACGGCCGGCAGGAGCACGCGGATGGCGCGGCGGGAAATCAGTGGCATGGGATCCTCAGGGAAATGGGCCGGCGTGAGCCCGGAAACACTTGGCAAGTTGGTTGCCGCTCCGATGCATGTCAGCCCGGGATCGCATCAGCCCGCGTCGGGAAAGCCACGACCGCGCTGTCGGTGCATCACCCGGCGCGCTTCAGGCGTTCGCTCCTAGGCCGGCATCCGCCCCGGGTGAAGCTTGGCCGTACGCGTGCCGTCCGCACCCACCCGTGCGGACTCGCGGTGCTCGATCCCCGGCGACGCCACGCCTGCGCGGAATCTTCCTGGAGGAGGGTGTCCCATGCTCGCGCCCAATACGACCGCATGGTCGGATGGCGAGCCGCTGGGCGGCTACCTCAGTCGCCGCGGAGTCAGTCGACGCGAATTCGTGGAGTTCTGCGGCCAGATGGCCGCGGTGCTCGGCCTGAGCAGCCTGGCCGTGCCGCGCATTGCGCGCGCCATGGAGTCGCTGCACCGGCCGAGCGTGATCTGGCTGCAGCTGCAGGAGTGTACGGGCTGCGTGGAGAGCGTGATCCGCACGTCGGACCCGACCATCGGGGATCTCGTGCTGGACGTGATCTCGCTCGACTACCAGCACACGCTCATGGCGGCCGCCGGCAGCGCCGCCGAGCGCGCCCTGCAGGACGCGCGCAAGGCGAACGCGGGCAAGTACCTGCTCGTCGTCACCGGCTCGATCCCCACCAATGAAGCCGGCATCTACACGATGATTGGCGGCCGCACGGCGCGCTCGATCCTCGAGGAGACGGCCAAGGATGCCGCCGCCGTCATCGCCGTGGGTGCCTGCGCGCACTGGGGCAGCGTGCAGGCGGCCAGGCCGAATCCCACGGGCGCGGTGGGCGTGTCGGAGATCGTGCGTGACAAGCCCGTGGTGAACATCGCGGGCTGCCCGCCGATTGCCGACGTGGTCACCGCAACGATCGTGCACTTCCTGACGTTCGGGCGGCTGCCGGAGCGGGACGCCGACGGACGGCCGCTGTTCGCGTATGGCGGGCGCATTCACGACAACTGCCCGCGCCGCGCGCACTACGACGCAGGGCAGTTCGTCCGCACCTTCGACGACGACGCCGCGCGCATGGGCTACTGCCTGTACGAAGTCGGCTGCAAGGGCCCGGCCACGTTCTCGCCCTGCCCGATCTTCATGTGGAACTCGCGCACGAGCTGGCCGATCGGCGCGGGGCATCCGTGCATCGGCTGCACGGAGCGGAACTTCTGGGACACGATGACGCCGTTCTACCAGCGGCTGCCGAACATCGCCGGCGTGGGCGTGGAGCACACGGCGGACCTCCTCGGCGCGGCACTGGCCGTCGGCGCGGTGGCTGGCGTCGCCGCGCACGCGGCCGCGACGGGCATCTACCAGATCCGCTCGCGCCGCACGGGGCACACCACGGGCGCCTCCACCGGCCCCACGACCTCATCGAGCGCCCAGCCGCCGGAGGAGCACCATGGCCAGGACTAAGGTCGTCATCGACCCCATCACGCGCATCGAGGGGCACCTGCGCATCGAGGCGCAGGCCGAGAACGGCAAGGTGGCCAGCGCGTGGGCCTCGGCCACGCAGTTCCGCGGCATCGAGACGGTCCTGCAGGGACGCGACCCGCGCGACGCGTGGGCGTTCGCGCAGCGCATCTGCGGCGTCTGCACCGTGGTGCATGCCGTCGCGTCGTGCCGGGCGGTGGAGGACGCGCTGGACATCCGCATCCCGCCGAACGCCAACACGATCCGCAACCTGATCCACGGGATGCAGTTCGTGCAGGACCACGTCAT
>DASZRI010000208.1:0-7187 GCA_035549215.1 Gemmatimonadaceae bacterium
ACGAGGGACCGGATCGTCTTCGTCGGCGACGCCCGGCGCGCGCACGTGACGGGCGCGCGGACGCTCGACGCCACCGGGCTCGTCGTGGCGCCGGGGTTCATCGATCCGCACACGCACACGGCCGAGGACCTCTCGAGCCCCGACGGGCGCACGAACCTGCCGTACCTCATGCAGGGCGTGACGACCGTGGTCACCAACAACGACGGCGGCGGCAGCGTGGACATCGCCCGCACGTTCCACCAGTGGGACAGCACGGGCATCGGGACCAACGCCGCGGCATACATCGGGCAGGGCAGCGTGCGCCGCACGGTGATGGGGATGTCGGCGGCGTCGCCGACCGCCGCGCAGCTCGACTCGATGCGCGCGATCGTCGCGCGCGGCATGCGCGCGGGAGCGCTGGGGCTCTCCACGGGGCTCTACTACGCGCCCGGCAGCTATGCGACCACGGACGAGGTGATCGCGCTCGCGCGCGTGGCCGCACGGTTCGGCGGGCGGTACGACACGCACATGCGCGACGAGAGTTCGTACACCATCGGGCTCATCGGCTCGGTGAACGAGACGATTCGCATCGCGCGCGAAGCGCGCATTCCCGCGCAGGTCTCGCACATCAAGGCGCTCGGCACCGATGTCTGGGGACAGAGCGACACCGTGATCGCGCTCATCCGCAACGCACGGGCCCAGGGGCTGGACGTCACGGCCAACCAGTACCCGTACCTGGCCAGCGGCACCAGCCTGGGCGCGACGCTGCTGCCGCGCTGGGCGGAGGCCGGCGGCCACGACTCGCTGCTCGCCCGCGCCGGCGATCCCGTGCTCGGGCCGCGCCTGCGCCAGGAGATGCTGCGCAACCTCAAGCGGCGCGGTGGCGCGGCGTCGCTGCTCATCACGTCGCCGCGCGACTCGTCCATCCGCGGCCGGACGCTGGCGCAGGTGGCGGCGGCGCGCGGCAGCGACTCGATCGAGGTTGCGCTGCGCATCATCCTCTCCGGCGACGCGGAGGTCGCGTCGTTCAACATGAACGAGCAGGACGTGGACCGCTTCATGGTGCAGGACTTCGTCGTCACCGGGTCCGACGGGTCTGCCGGGCATCCGCGCAAGTACGGCACCTTCCCGCGGCTCCTGCGCGAGTACGTGTTCACGCGGCACCTGCTCACGCTCCCGCGCGCCGTGCAGCGCAGCAGCGACGAGACGGCGCACATCCTCGGGCTGCGCGACCGCGGCCGCATCGCGGAAGGGCGCTTCGCCGACGTGATCGTGTTCGACACGACGACCGTGGCCGATCGCAGCACCTACGAACGCCCTCGCGAGCTGGCGGCGGGCATGCGCTGGGTGCTGGTGAACGGCACGGTCGCCATAGACGACGGGCGCTATACCGGCAGACTGGCCGGCCGGGTGTTGCGCCACTAGGTTCCCGCTGCCATGACAATGCGCGACAAACTCGACCAACTGGAACGCCGCCGGGCCGAATCCGAGCTGGGCGGTGGCGCCGAGCGCCTGCAGGCGCAGCACAAGAAGGGCAAGCTGTCCGCCCGCGAGCGCCTGGACCTGCTCCTCGACGAGGGCACGTTCGTCGAATTCGACCGCTTCGTGACGCACCGGTCCACCGACTTCGGGCTCGGTGAACAGGTCGTGTTCGGCGATGGCGTCGTGACCGGCTATGGCCGCATCGAGGGCCGGCTGGTGTACGTGTTCTCGCAGGACTTCACCGTGTTCGGCGGCTCCCTCTCGGAGACGCACGCCGAGAAGATCTGCAAGGTCATGGACCTCGCGGTGCGCAACGGCGCCCCGGTCATCGGCCTCAATGACTCGGGCGGCGCCCGCATCCAGGAAGGCGTTGTCTCGCTGGGCGGCTACGCCGACATCTTCCTGCGCAACGTGATGGCGTCGGGCGTGGTCCCGCAGGTCTCGGCCATCCTTGGCCCGTGTGCGGGCGGGGCGGTGTACTCCCCGGCGATCACGGATTTCACGTACATGGTGCGCGGCACGTCGTACATGTTCGTCACCGGCCCCAATGTCGTGAAGACCGTGACGCACGAGGACGTGACGATGGAGCAACTCGGCGGCGCGGACACGCACGCGGGCACGTCCGGCGTGTCGCACTTCGCGTACGACTCCGAGCCTGCGTGCCTGCAGGCGATCCGCGAGCTGTTCCGCTACATCCCGTCGAACAACCTCGAGACGCCGCCGCGCGGCGCGGGCACCGACCCGCGCGACCGCCGCGACGAGGCGCTGCTCGACATCGTCCCCGACAACCCGAACAAGCCGTACGACATGCACGGCGTGATCTCGCGCATCGTGGACCACGGCGAGTTCTACGAGGTGCAGCGGGACTACGCGCAGAACATCATCTGCGGCTTCGCGCACCTGGGCGGGATGAGCGTGGGTGTCATCGCGAACCAGCCGGCCGTGCTGGCCGGCGTGCTCGACATCAACGCGTCGGTCAAGGCCGCGCGGTTCATCCGCTTCTGCGACGCGTTCAACATCCCGCTGGTCACCTTCGAGGACGTGCCCGGCTTCCTGCCCGGCGTGGCGCAGGAGCACGGCGGCATCATCAAGCACGGGGCCAAGCTGCTCTACGCGTACTGCGAGGCCACGGTGCCCAAGCTCACCGTCATCACGCGCAAGGCCTACGGCGGCGCGTACGACGTCATGAGCTCCAAGCACATCCGCGGCGACTTCAACGTCGCCTGGCCCACGGCCGAGATCGCGGTCATGGGACCCAAGGGCGCGGTGGAAATCCTGTTCCGCAAGGAGATCGCGGAGAGCGCGGATCCCGCCGCCGCAATGGACGCCAAGGTGCGCGAGTACACGGACAAGTTCGCCAACCCGTACGTCGCGGCCAGCCGCGGCTACGTGGACGACATCATCGACCCGCGCGACACGCGCCCGCGGCTCATCGACGCGCTCGAGACGCTGCAGTCCAAGCGCGACCGGAACCCGCCGCGCAAGCACGGAAACATCCCGCTCTGATGTTCACCAAGGTCCTGGTCGCGAATCGCGGCGAGATCGCGCTGCGCGTCATCCGCGCCTGCCGCGAGCTGGGCGTGGCATCCGTGGCGGTCTACAGCGACGCCGACGCACGCGCCCCGCACGTCCGCGAGGCAGATGAGGCGGTGCACATCGGCGGCGCGGCGGCGTCGGAGAGCTACCTGGTCGGCGAGCGGATCATCGCGGCGGCCCACCGCACCGGCGCCGAGGCGATCCATCCCGGCTACGGGTTCCTGTCCGAGCGCGAGTGGTTCGCGCGCGCGGTGCGCGACGCCGGCCTCGTGTTCATCGGGCCGCCGGCGGAAGCCATCGCCGCCATGGGGAGCAAGACGGCGGCCCGGCAGCTCGCGATCGCGGCCAACGTGCCGGTGGTGCCCGGAACGACCGAGGCGCTGCGCGACGCGGACGAGGCCCGCGCCATCGCCGAGCAGTTCGGGTATCCGGTGCTGCTCAAGGCGGCGGCGGGCGGCGGCGGCAAGGGCATGCGCGTCGTGCGCACGCCGGCGGAGATGGGCCCGTCGCTGGAGACGGCGCGCCGCGAAGCGAAGAACGCCTTTGGCGACGACGCCGTGTACGTCGAGAAGTACATCGTCGGGCCGCGGCACGTGGAGATCCAGGTGCTGGCCGACATGCACGGCAACGTGCTCTCGCTGGGCGAGCGCGAGTGCTCGGTGCAGCGGCGCCACCAGAAGATGATCGAGGAGGCGCCGAGCGTCGCCGTCACGCCGGAGCTGCGGCGGATCATGGGCGAGACGGCGGTGCGCGCCGTACGGGCCGCGGGCTACGTGAATGCCGGCACATGCGAGTTCCTGCTCGACCACGAGGGGAAGTTCTACTTCCTCGAGATGAACACGCGCCTGCAGGTGGAGCATCCCGTCACCGAGCTCGTGACCGGGATCGACCTCGTGCAGTGGCAGCTGCGCGTGGCCGCGGGCGAGCCGCTCCCCTTCCGCCAGGAGGAGATCACGCCGCGCGGATGGGCCATCGAGTGCCGCATCACGAGCGAGGATCCCGCCAACGGATTCCTGCCGTCCACGGGGCGCGTGAGCTACCTGCACCTGCCGTCCGGGCCCGGCGTCCGCTGGGACGGCGGCATCGAGGTGGGCAGCGAGGTCGGGCTGTTCTACGACCCGATGCTCGCCAAGCTCATCGTGTGGGCGCCGACGCGCGAGGATGCGATCGCCCGCATGCACCGCGCGCTGCTGGAGCTTACCATCGAGGGAGTCGAGACCTCGCGCGACTTCCACCTGCGCGTCATGGAAGACGACGACTTCCGGCGCGGGGCGATCGAGATTCAGTGGCTGGAGCGGCGCCTGGGCTCGCTCACCAACGTGACGCCCCCCGCGGACGGTGCGAGGCTGGCCGCCGTCGTCGGCGGGCTGCTCGCGGACCGCGACCGCCAGCAGCGGCGGCCGAACGGCGGCAGTGCTGCGCCGGTGGCGGACGGCGCCTGGACGCGCGCGGCCCGGCTCGACGGCCTGCGATGACCGGGGAGACCGTGACGGTCACCATCGACCGCATCGCGGCAGGCGGCGACGGGGTCGGCCGCGCGGACGGGCTGGTCGTGTTCGTCCCGCGCACCGCGCCGGGCGACCGCGTGCGCGTCGTGCTCCACCGTGAGCGTCGCCTCGCGCGCGGACGCGTGATCCACGTCGAGCAGGCCGGCCCCGATCGCGTGGAGCCGGCGTGCCCGCATTACGAGGCGGACGCGTGCGGCGGGTGCCAGTTGCAGCACCTTTCGATCGACGCGCAGCGACGCGCCAAGTCCGGGATGATTCGCGATGCCTTCCAGCGCATCGCGCGACGCGAGGTCGCCGAGCCGGAGGTGCGGCATGCCGGCGCGCCCTGGCACTATCGGGCCAAGCTCACCCTCGCCTTGCGGCGCGGGGACGGTGGGTGGCGCGCTGGCCTGCGCCGCTTTGACAACCCGGACGCCGTGTTCGCCATGCGCGAATGTCACATCACCGACGAACGCGTGCTGGACGCGTGGCGCGCGGTGCTCGCGCAGGGCGCGTTCCTGCCTGATGCCGCCGAGCTCCGCGGTTCCGTCCGGTTGCTGGACCGCGGTGCGTCACTCGTGGTCGAGGGCGCGGTCGCGTGGCCGGAGCCGCAGGCGTTGCTCGACGCGGTGCCGCAGCTTTCCGCGATCTGGTGGACGCCGGAAGGCGGCCGGCGCCGGCTTGTGGCGACGCGAGGTGACGCGGCGCGCCATGGCGCATCGTTCACGCAGGTCAACCCGGCCGTCGCCGCGCTGATGCGGACGCACGTCCTCGACGTCGCCCGCGCGCACGCTCCGCAGCGTGTCGTGGATGCGTACGCGGGCATTGGCGACACGGCGGAGCCCCTCGCGCGCGACGGAGCCCGGGTCGTCGCGATCGAGCTCGACCGCGAGGCCGCGCAGGTGGCTGCGGCGCGGCTTCCGCACGGCTCGCGGGCCGTCGCGGCGCCGGTGGAGCAGGCCCTCCCGGACGCGCTGCCCGCCGACCTCGTCCTGCTCAATCCCCCGCGGACCGGGGTGGACGAGCGCGTGACACGCATCCTGGAGAACGCGCGTCCGCGCACCATCATCTACGTGAGCTGCGACCCCGCCACCCTCGCGCGCGACGTCGGCCGCCTGCGGTCGTACCAGGTGCGGTCCCTCGTCGCATTCGACATGTTCCCGCAGACCGCGCACGTGGAAACCGTCTGCGAACTCGTGCTGGAGGCTGCATGAAGTACTTCGTCACCGTCAACGGCGACACGCATGACGTCGTCCTTGACGGCGAGGGCGTGCACATCGAGGGCGTCGAGATGCCGGCGCGCGTCGCCGACGTCGAGGGCACGCCGATCCGGCTCGTCACGATCGGCGATGCCGTGCCCCGCGTGGGCGCGCGCCCGGGCGCGCGCCGCGGCGAGTACACACTCTGGCTGGACGGCCATCGCTACGTCGTGGATGCCCTGGACGAACGGTCGAAGGCCATCCGCGAGCTCGCGGGCGCCGCGGCCGCGGCGGCCGGGCCCGCGCCGCTCCTTGCGCCCATGCCGGGACTCATCGTGCGCGTGGAGGTACAGGCCGGCGACGAGGTGCAGGCGGGGCAGGGGCTGGTGGTGATGGAAGCCATGAAGATGGAGAACGAGCTGCGTGCCACGGCGGCGGCCCGCGTGAAGGCCGTGCTGGCCACGCCGGGCACGGCGGTGGAGAAGGGCGCGGTGCTCATCGAGATGGAGTAGGATCACTCCGGGGGCGGCATGCGAAGCGTCGGGATTGCAGCGGGCCTGCTGGCCCTGGCCGGTGCGGCGGCGTACGCGCAGGCTGCGCCGCCATCCACTGACATCTACCTGGTCCGGCTGCGCGTGTCGCCGCAGGTGGCCATCGACGATCCCCCGCGCAACGTCACGAACCGCCCGGGCTACGACAACCAGCCCGCATTCACGCCGGACAGCAAGGCCATCCTCTTCACCTCCATCCACGAGGACGGCCAGGCAGACACGTACCGACTGGACATTGCGTCGGGCGCGATCACGCGCCTGACGCGCACGCCGGAGAGCGAGTACTCACCCACGCCGCTCCCCAATGGCCAGGGGTTTTCGGTCGTGCGTGTCGAGGCCGACTCCACGCAGCGCCTCTGGGCGTTCAACAGCGCCGGACGTTCGCCGGTGCTGCTGTTCGCCGACATCAAGCCGGTGGGCTACCACCTCTGGCTCGATGATCACGCCGCGGCGCTCTACGTGCTCGGCGCCCCGAATACGCTGCTGGTCGCGGACGCACGCACGGGCGAGTCGCACCCGGTCTCGCATGACGTCGGGCGCGCATTGCAGCTCGTGCCCGGCAGCACGCGCGTTTCGTACCTGCACCGCGACGGACGGACGTGGTACCTCGAGACGGTCGATCCGGCCGCGCGCTCGGACAGCGGCGATGCGGGCACCAGGATCGCGCCGATGCCGCCGGCCGCGGAGTACATCGTGTGGGTGTCCCCCACGATCGTGCTGACGGCCGCCGGGACGACGATCTACAAGCTCGACGCCTCAACCCCGCAGGCCGGGTGGACGCCCGTGGCCGATTTCCGCGAGGAGGGCGTGCGCAACCTGTCGCGCCTCGCGATCAGCCCCGATCACGCGTGGCTCGCCGTGGTCGGCGAGCCGGCGTCGCGCTGACCGCGCGCCGCGGGGTGCATCGTCAGGCCTTGGCCGGGGCGGAGGCCGCCTGCGCGCGCTCCTCGGCG
>DASZRI010000209.1:0-3999 GCA_035549215.1 Gemmatimonadaceae bacterium
ACGTCGATGCGCGCGGGACCGCCGCGCGCGCGGAAGCCGCCTTCCTCATCGGCCGCAGCCGGCGCTTCCTCGCCGGCCGGTTCCGCGCCGGACGCGAACGACTGGATCACCTTGCCGGCCGCGTCCAGGATCTCGAGCTTCGCGGGGCCCGACGCCGTCGGGCCGACATAGTAGTCCACCTGCGCGCCCGGCGCCGGGAACTGCGGCGCTGCCGGGTTGCGCTCGCCAAAGCCGAAGCCGCCACGGCCACCGCGGCGCACGGCCTGCGCCGGCGCGAACAGCACCGCGGGCGCGCTCGCCATCGTCGCCTTCACCTGCCGCAGCGGCGTGAGGTTGTCCATGATCCAGAACGAGCGCCCCTGCGTGGACAGGATCATGTCGCCGTGCGCGAGCTTGATGTCGGTGACCGGCGTGATCGGCAGGTTCTGCTGGAACGACTGCCAGTGCGCACCGTTGTCGAACGACACGTACATCCCGAACTCGGTGCCCGCGTAGAGCAGCCCGGCGCGCACGGGATCCTCGCGCACGACGCGCGTCGGCGAGTCGCCGGGGATGCCGTTGGTGCCATCGGTGAGCCGCGTCCACGTCCGGCCGAAGTCATCCGTGCGATAGATGTACGGCGCGAAGTCGCCGAGCAGGTAGCGGTAGATCGCGACGTACGCGGTGCCGGCGCGGTGCGGGCTGGGCTCGATGTTCTGCACCCGGCCGAGCGGCAGCAGCCCCTTGGGCGTCACGTTGGACCACGTCTTGCCGTTGTCGCGCGTGACGTACACGAGCCCGTCATTGGAGCCGGTCCAGATCACGCCGGCCTGCACCGGCGACTCGCGGATGGAATACAGCGTGCTGTACATCTCCTCGCCGGTGGCGTCGCGCGTGATCGGCGTGCCGCTGGCCTGCTGCGGCTCGCCCGCGGGGTGCGCGGTGAGGTCGGGGCTGATGCGCTCCCACGTGACGCCCCCGTCACGCGAGCGGTGCAGGTACTGTGAGCCGTAGTAGATCACGCGCGGGTCGTGCGGTGACAGCTCCATGGGCGACACGCGCTGGAAGCGATAGGTGAGGTCGTCGCCGCCGTTCCCGTAGAGCGACTCCGCGCCGACCCAGTACTGCTGCTCGTTCGTCGTCTTGATGTTGAGGCGGCTGAACTGCCCCTTGCACGAGCCGTACACCGTGTCCGGGTTCACCGGGTGCGGGATGATCGGGCCGGTCTCGCACCCCGGGCCGCTGCGCCACTCCTGCTCCTCGCCCGTGGGCAGGCTGGGGACGATGAGCGTGTTGTCGTCCTGCTGCGCGCCGTACACGCGGTACGGGTACTGGTTGTCCACCGCCACCTGGTAGATCTCGGCCGTGGGCTGGTTGAGCTGCGTGCTCCACGTGTGCCCGCCGTCGATCGAGATGTTCGCGCCGCCGTCGTTGGACTGGATCATGTAGTTCGAGTTCTTCGGGTTGATCCAGACATCGTGATTGTCGCCGTGCGGCACGGGCATGGAGCGGAAGCTCTTGCCGCCGTCGGCGCTGCGGTACCAGCCCTCGTCGCCGACCCAGACCACGTCGGCGTTGTTGGGATCGACGCCGAGCGTCGTGTAGTAGAAGGGCCGCGTCCACAGCGACTGTGACGCGTTCACCAGCGTCCACGTGGCGCCGGCGTCCTCGCTGCGGTAGAGCCCGCCGCCAGGCTTCGCCTCGATCAGGGCGTAGATGCGACGCGGGTTCGCCGCGGAGATGGCGATGTTGGCACGGCCGAACAGCCCGGTGGGCAGCCCGCCGCCGAGCCTGGTCCACGTGTCGCCGCCGTCCGTGCTCTTGTAGATGCCGCCCTCGCGCGCACCGCTCACGATGGTCCACGGCTTGCGCTGCCCGTGCCACATCGCGGCGAAGACCACGTTCGGGTTGCCCGGCTGCAGCTCGATGTCGGCCGCCCCGGTGCTGTCCGAGACGTACAGGACCTTCTTCCACGTCCTGCCGCCGTCCGTGCTGCGGTACACGCCGCGCTCCGCGTTCGGCACGAACGGGTTGCCCTGCGCCGCGACGTACACAAGGTCCGGGTTGTCCGGGTGCACGCGAATGGTCGCGATCTGGCCGACGTCGCGCAGGCCGATGAACGACCACGTGCGCCCGGCGTCGGTCGACTTGTAGATGCCGCGGCCGATGGAGACGTTGCTGCGGATCTTGGACGATCCCGTGCCGGCGTACACGACGTCCGGATTCGAGAGCGACACCTCGATCGCGCCCATCGAGCCGACGGAGAAGAAGCCGTCGGACACGTTCATCCACGTGTGGCCGGCGTCGGTGGTCTTCCAGACGCCGCCGCCGGTGGAGCCCATGTAGAAGGTGAGCGGCTGCGACGGCACGCCGGTGACGGTCGTGACGCGCCCGCCGCGCGCGGGCCCGATCATGCGGTAGCGCATGCCGGCCCAGAGCGAGGAGTCGTACGCGGCGCCCTGCGCCCGCGCGGTGGGGGCCAGCGCGACGAGCAGGGCGGCGGCGAGCATCGCGCCGCGGGTCGGCGTTCGCAGGATCTTCATCACAGTCTCCGGTGGTCGTTCAGGCAGAGCGCGGCGCGTCCCATTCCTGCA
The DNA here is from genome assembly GCA_035549215.1 of Gemmatimonadaceae bacterium. Taxonomy (GTDB): domain Bacteria; phylum Gemmatimonadota; class Gemmatimonadetes; order Gemmatimonadales; family Gemmatimonadaceae; genus JAGWRI01. Next base: position 2,574 of record DASZRI010000209.1, read on the forward strand.
GCACGGCCGCGATCACGTGGTCCACTTCCGCGGCGGGTGCCGAGCCCTGCGCCATGCGCGGCGAGCCCCCGCCCTTTCCCTGCACCAGCGCCAGCGCCCGCTTGAGCACCGGTCCCGCCTCCAGTGCCGAGTCTTCCGACGTGCCGACGATGATGGCACCCGACTCCTCGATCACCCCGATGAACGCCGCACCCGGCAGCGCGCACACCGCGTGGGCCAGGCCGCGCAGGTCGTCCAGCGTTCCCGCGGGGCGCCGCTCGATCACGCGGCGGACGCCGCGGGTATCCGGCGCAGCCGCGTCGTAGCGCTCGCGCGCACGGTAGGCATCCAGCTCCCGCTCCAGCTTACGCGCCGCGCCTTCCACCTGCTGCGCGTGCGCAAGCCTTGCCTCGAGCGACGCCGGCGCCTCGTCGAGCGACGACGACAGCGCCTGCGCGACGCGCGACAGTGCACTGAGGTCGGCGCGCGCACGCTCGATGGCACGTCCCCCGCACACGAACTCGACGCGCGTCCCCTGCTTCACCTTCTCCGTGCGCCGCAGCAGCACGGCGCCGATCTCGGCGGTGGTCGCGACGTGCGTGCCGCCGCACGCGCTGCGGTCCACGCCGGCGATCGTGACGATGCGGATCTCGCCCGTGCGCCCCGTGGCCTTGCGCAGCCCGGCGGCGGTGGCGGCGTCCTCGAACGTGACGGCGACGGGAATCGCCTGCGACACGAGTTCGTTGGCGCGCGCCTCGACGCGCGCGAGCGCCTGCGCGCTCACGCCTGCGGCGTCGAGGTCGAGCGTGGACGACTCGGCGCCGAAGTGCACGCTCACCGTCCGGTGGCCGAGCAGGTCCTCGAACACGGCGGAGAGCAGGTGCTGGCCCGTATGCTGCTGCATGTGGTCCCACCGGCGCGCCCAGTCCACGGTGCCGCGCACCTGATGCGTGTCGGCGGGCAGCGGGCGGTCGAGCACGTGCGCGATGCGGTCCTCCTCGTCCACCACGTCCACCACGCGCGCGCCGTCCAGCGTGCCCGTGTCGAACGGCTGGCCGCCGGAGGTCGGGTAGAACGCGGTCTCGTCGAGGTAGATGCGGCGGCCGTCGTCGGCGCGGCCGACCACGGTGGCCGTGAACTCGGTGCGCCGCGCGTCGGTGTAGTAGAGGCGTCGTGTCATTGTGCTGGGCAGGGGGCGTCACTAAACATTCGCCCAGTGCGCGCGAATATGAAGAGCCCGCGGGGCGTGGCATGACCCGGCTGCCGATCGACGATGTGCTGGCGGACCTCCGCGGCGCGCTGGCGGCGCACCCCCACGTCGTGCTCGTCGCGCCCCCGGGCGCCGGCAAGACGACGCGCGTTCCCCTGGCCCTGCTCGACGAACCGTGGCTGGCCGGGCGCACGCAGGTGATGCTCGAGCCGCGGCGGCTCGCGGCCCGCGCGGCGG
>DASZRI010000210.1:0-2775 GCA_035549215.1 Gemmatimonadaceae bacterium
CGCGTGCTCCAGGCCGCCAACGGCACCCTGCGCTTCATCTACGACGACGCCTGGCGCGCATCCCCGGACGCGCTGCCACTCTCCGTGTCCATGCCCCTGTCGGCCGCCGAGCACGGCCATGACACGATCAGCGCCTGGCTGTGGGGACTCCTCCCCGACAGCGAACGCACCTTGGACCACTACGGCAGGCTCTTCGGCGTCTCCCCGCGCAACCCGGTCGCCCTGCTCGCCCACATCGGCGCCGACTGCGCCGGCGCTGTCCAGTTCGCCCCCCCGGAGCAGGCAGATGAATTCCTGGCGTCCGCCTCGCAACGGCGCCGAGTTACCTGGCTCACCGAGCGCGAGGTCGGGCAGGAACTCCGCAGCGCGCGTGAGCGCGGAGTTCCCGGCACGGACGCCCGGACCCTCGGCCAATTCAGCCTCGCCGGCGCACAACCGAAGATCGCGCTGCTGCACGATGCGGGGCGATGGGGCACGCCACACGGCCGCACGCCCACGACGCACATCCTCAAGCCACCCTCCCGCGAATTCCCCGGCTTTGCGGAGAACGAGCACTTCTGCCTCACGCTGGCCCGCGCGCTCGGCCTCGCCGCTGCCTCGTCTCGCGTGCAGTGGTTCGGGGATGAGGTTGCCATCATCGTGCAACGCTACGATCGCGTGCGGCGCGGCTCCGCCTACCACCGCGTCCATCAGGAGGACACATGCCAGGCGTTGGCCGTGATGCCGACGCGGAAGTACGAAAATCAGGGTGGTCCCGGAATTGCCGACATCGTCGCCCTGCTGCGCGACGTGTCGAGCGAGAGCACCGAGGACATTGCGCGGTTCCTGGACGCCGCGATCCTCAACTGGGTGCTGGCCGCGACGGACGCCCACGCCAAGAACTACTCGCTGCTCATCGGACGCCAGGCCCTGGTGCGCCTCGCCCCGTTCTACGACATGGCCAGTTACCTGCCGTATGCCGACACCGCGTTGCATCGCGTGCGGCTCGCCATGCAGGTGGGGGGCGAGTACCTCGTCCGGCGCATAACCCCCGCGCACTGGCTGGACGCTGCACGCAGGGCCGGCCTCGAGCCCGATGTCCTCGCAGGCGCGCTGGAGCGCCAGCTAGCCGCGCTGCCCGAAGCCATAGAGCGCACGAGAATCGCCGCAATCAGTGATGGACTGGACGCTCAGGTAATCAACGCGCTGGCGGATCGGGTCGCCGCGCGGACCAGGGAATGCTCGGCCATGCAGCAGAAGCGCCTTGGTTGACGACTGGCTACTGACACGCGCAGTCCTCAGCTTCGCTTTCTCGGCCCGCTCGCCCGCTTCGCCCCGCCGTCCACCGACGCCACCCCGAACGCCGGCGTCGGCAACATTGGTGGCACCTGCTCCGGCGCGAAGTCCGGCACGATGGACCGCAGCATGGCCCGCAGGTCGTCCGCCGGCTGCCCGGCCACCGCGGATTCCACCAGCTCCTGGATCAGGTGGTCGCCCCACGTCTCGATCGTGTCCTTCCGCGCCCGCAGCACCTTGGGGTGCTCCGTCGGCTCGGCCATCTCGTCGCTGAAGAACATCTCCTCGTAGAGCTTCTCGCCCGGGCGGATGCCCGTGAACTGGATCTCGATGTCTTCGCCCTCGGTGAGCCCGCTGAGGCGGATCAGGTCGCGCGCCAGGTCCACCACCTTCACCGGCTCGCCCATGTCGAGCATGAACAGCTCGCCGCCCTTGCCCTGCGCGCCCGCCTGCAGCACGAGCTGCACCGCCTCGGGGATGGTCATGAAGTAGCGGCGCATCTCCGGGTGCGTCACCGTCACCGGCCCGCCCTCCTGGATCTGCCGCACGAACGTCGGCACCACGCTGCCGCGGCTGCCCAGCACGTTGCCAAAGCGCACCGCCACGAAGTTCTTGTGGTGGGCCAGCGCCGCGCGCCGCACCACGTGCTCGGCCACCCGCTTGGTGGCGCCCATCACGTTCGTGGGGCGCACCGCCTTGTCCGTGGAGATGAACACGAAGTGCTGCGCGCCGAACTCCACCGAGGCATCCACGATGTTCCGCGTGCCCAGGACGTTGTTCGTCACCGCCTCCACGACGTTCTCCTCCATGAGCGGCACGTGCTTGTGCGCGGCCGCGTGGAAGACGGCGTACGGGCGGTGGCGGTCGAAGATCTCGTTCACGCGGCGCTTGTCGCGGATGTCCGCAATCACCGGCGTGATGTTCAGGTCCGGGTGCTTGCGGCGCAGCTCGTTCAGGATGTCGAAGATCGGGTTCTCGCCGTGCCCCAGCAGGATGAGCCGGGCCGGGCTCAGCACGGCCAGTTGCCGGCAGAGCTCGCTGCCGATGGACCCGCCGGCGCCCGTGATCAGCACCGTGCGGTCCTCGGCGAGCTGCGCCACGCGGCGCAGGTCTGTCTGCACCGCGTCGCGGCGCAGCAGGTCGTCGATCTCCACGTTGCGCAGCGCAGCGACCGTCACCTCGCCGGTGAGGATCTCGCTCAGGGAGGGCACCGTCCGCGTCTTGGCGCCCGCGTCCAGCGCCGCCTGCACCACGCGCCGCACCACCGTGCCCCCGGCGCCAGGCATGGCGATCACCACCTCGGCGATCTTCATCTCCCGGATGATGTGCGGTGCGTCGGCCAGCGTGCCCAGGATGGGCAGGTTGCCCACGCGGAGCCCCTGCTTGAGCCGGTCGTCGTCCACGAACCCCACCGGCTTGAGCCCGAGCTGCGGGTTGCCAAGCATTTCCTTGAGGATCATCTGCCCCACAGCGCCGGCACCGGCAATCAGCACCGGCCGG
>DASZRI010000211.1:0-1891 GCA_035549215.1 Gemmatimonadaceae bacterium
AGGTGAGCGGCTGGGGCAACGTGTCCCTCATCCTCACCGGCCAGCTGGGTGACGTGATGAAGGAGAGCGCCCGCGCCGCCCTGACGTACGCCGCGACGCATGCGGACTCCCTGCGCATCCCGGCCGACAAGCTCGGCTCCATCGAGGTGCACATCCACGTGCCAGCGGGCGCCATCCCGAAGGATGGACCGTCGGCCGGCGTGACGATGTCCACCGCGCTGGTGAGCGCGATGTCCAACCGCCCCGTGCGCAAGGATGTCGCGATGACCGGCGAGATCACGCTGCGCGGGCGCGTGCTGCCCATCGGCGGGCTCAAGGAGAAGGTGCTCGGCGCGCACCGCGCGGGGATCACGCACATCGTGCTGCCCAAGGCCAACGAGGCGGACATGGAGGACATCCCCGAGGACGTGCGCAAGGCGATGACCTTCCATCCCGTGAGCACGCTGGACGAGGTGTTCGCGGTGGCGCTGCTGCCGGTGACCGGCGGCAGCGAGGCCGTGCACGCCATGGAAGAGATGGAGGACGCGGTGCCGGCCGGCCACGCGTAAGCCGCGCGACATGACGTGACGATGCGGCGCGTCCCCGATCGGGGGCGCGCCGCGATTGCGTCAGTGCCCGAGCAGCGCGCCCCACTGCGCGACGTTCCACGGGTTGCCGCGCATCGCGGCGGGCTCCGTGCCCGGCAGGAAGAATTCCAGGTACTGCTGGTCCGCCGGCGACCCCGGCGCGGCAAGGCGTCCGCTCGTCCGGTCCAGCTCCGCGAGCACGAGGCCGCCCGGCGCCGGGAACTGCCCGGCGCTGCGGGTCGCATAGTAGCGCGACATCATCTCGGCCCACACCGGCGCCGCCAGCGAGCCGCCCGCCACGTGCAGCGCGATCGGCCTGGGCTTGTCGAAGCCCATCCACACGCCGGCCACGAGCTGCGGCGTCATGCCGACAAACCACACGTCCACGTTGTCGTTCGTCGTGCCCGTCTTGCCCGCGATCGGGACGCCCTCGGGCACGCCGCGCCGGGCGGCCACGCCCGTGCCGCGCGTCACGACCTCGCGCATCATGTCACGCACGATGAACGCCACGCGCGGGTCCAGCACCTGCCGCGGGTCGGACGGCGGCTGGCCGAACACGACGCGCCCCGTCCGGTCCTCGACGCGCATCACCATGCGCGGCGCGACCACCTGCCCGTTGGTCGCGAACGCCGTGTACGCCGAGACGAGCTCCAGCGGGTGGAGTTCCGTGGCGCCGATTGCGCTCGACGGGAAGGGCCGGATCGGCGTCTGGATGCCGAGGCGTGCCGCCAGTGCGGCCACCGAGTCCATCCCGACCATCTGGCCGAGCTGCACGGCCACGGAGTTGCGCGACCCGACCAGCGCGTCGCGAATCGTCATCGGCCCGAGGTACTTCCCGTCGTCGTCGCGCGGCTTGTAGATGTCGCCATTGGGCAGCGGGATCGCCAGCGCGGTGTCCGGCACGATCGCGTTCGGCGGGATGCCGTCCTCCAGCGCCTTGGCATACACGAACGGCTTGAACGACGACCCCGGCTGGCGCACGCCATCCACCGCACGGTCAAAGGGCGACGCGCTGTAGTTGCGGCCGCCCACCAGCGCGCGCACATCCCCGGTCGCGGCGTCCACCGCCACGACCATGCCCTGCAGGTAGTCACTGTTCTGCGGGGCCGCCGGGTTGAACTTCGGGTGACGGTAGTCGCCGCGTGCCTCCACGCGCGCGGTGCCGTTGACCAGCGCGTCGGTGGCCGCGCGCTCGAGCGCCGGGTCGAGCGTCGTGTACACCCGGTAGCCGCCCGCGGAAAGGGGGACGCCGGCGCGCTCGATGATGTCCTTGACCGCGTCCACGAAGTACGGCGACGGCGCGCTCATGCCCGCGTTCGGCGCCG
>DASZRI010000212.1:0-3490 GCA_035549215.1 Gemmatimonadaceae bacterium
TGATCGCGCGCGTCAATCGAGCCGAGCGGTTCGGCAGTTCGGGGGGGCAGGTGGAAGTGGATGCATACCCGCACATCGCGCAGGGCGTGTACGCGTACCTCAACCTCGGCTACAGCAGCGCGAGCCTCTTTCCCGAGTGGCGGTCGGGGGGCGAGATCTTCACGAGCCTGCCCAGCGCATATGAGGCATCCATCGGCTACCGGCAGCTCCGCTTTGACGGGGTCCCCGTGACGTTGTTCACGGGCGCCGTCGGCAAGTACTCCGGCAACTACTGGTTCTCGCTGCGACCGTACGTCCGCGAGAAGGACAACGGGCTCTCCGCGTCCGCGAGCCTGACCACGCGCCGGTATTTCGCGGATGGGGACCACTACCTCGGCGCCCGCGTCGGCTTCGGCAGCACGCCGAGCGACCAGCTCTACCAGGACCAGGTGAGCCGCGTCTCCAGCTTCAGCGCGGCCGTGCAGGGATCGGGTGACCTGGTGCGTTCGCTGCTCGCGACATGGTCGCTCGGCTATGACCGCGAGGAGATCACGCGCGGCCTGGTCCGGAACAGCGTGAGCCTCAGCGCGGGGATCAGGGCGTCGTTTTGAGCAACGCGACACCAGCAGGTGCACCGCCGGGCCTCGCGGCCCGGCTCGAGTCGGCCGCCGCTGCGTGCGTCGCGGTCGGTGCGACGCTCATCCCGCTGGCAGCACTCACGCGCCTCTACGAGCTGTTCGTCGTGCGGCGCAGCCACCCGCTGCCGCCGGGCTTTCTCGGTGCGGAACTGCGCGGCCTTGCCGCCGACGTCGTCCTGGCGTGCTGGATCCTGGCGGTCGTGGCCGTCCCGGTGGTCGGCATCGGCCTCGTGGCACCGCGCGCTTCACGCGCCTTGCAGCGCGTGATCATCGGGATCGCCGTGCTCACGGGGGTCCTGCTCGCCCAGTACTTCGCCGTCACGATGGTGCCGCTGGGCGCCGACCTCTACGGCTACTCGGTGCAGGACGTCAGCGCCACGGTGATGACCTCCCAGGGCATCACGGTCGCTGCAGTCGGTGCACTCGCGCTCGCGGTCGTCGCCGCGTGGTTCGTGACCGGGCAGTGGCGGCGTGTCCGGATTCCGCGCGCGGCGCTCCCAGTGGCCTACGTCATCGCCTTCGCGTCGTTGCTCCTGCACGGCGTGCTCGTGCCGCGCGCAACGCGGTTCGGTTCGGATGGGCTGTACTTCCTGGCGCTCAACAAGACGGACTACTTCGCGTCGAAATCGGCCAGCTTCCTCTGGAACCGCTGGCAGCTTGGCCACGACGAGGCGTCCCTCTCCGGGTATCCGCTGCTGCACCGGGCCTCCTACGAGGACGTGCTGGGCCCGTATCTCAACCGCGCGCCGGGGCGGCCGAACCTCGTGTTCGTTATCGTCGAGGGGATGGGGCGGGACTTCATGGGGCCGGGCGCTGCCTACGGCGGCTTCACGCCGTTCCTCGATTCGCTCGCCGGCAGCAACCTGTACTGGGAAAATTTCATGAGCACGGCCGGCCGCACCTTCGGCGTGCTGCCGTCGCTGCTCGGCTCGCTGCCGTTCGGGCCTGACGGGTTCATGGAACTGGGCGCGCGCATGCCCCGCCACGAGACGCTGGTCAGCCTGCTGCGCGAGCGTGGGTATCGCACCGACTACTTCACCGGCACCGACGGCCACTACGACAACATCGACGTCTTCATGGAGCGGCAGGGCGTCGACCAGTTTGTCGACGAGACGCGGTTCGGGGCGGGGTACGGAAAGGAGCCCGCGGGCGAAGGCGGCTTCAGCTGGGGATACGGCGACCTCGACCTCTTCCGTCGGTCACTCGAACTGCTCGGCCCCGCGACCAGCACCCCGCGGCTGGACGTTTACCTCACGATCACCACGCACGAGCCCTTCCTGCCGCCGCGCACGGCCTATTACGAGGCCGAAGTGGATCGGCGGATCGCGGCGATGCCGCTCTCGCCGGCCCGACGGGCGGCGTATGCACAGTACCGCAACATCTTCGCCACGTGGCTGTACCTGGACGACGCGGTACGCTTCCTCTTCCAGTCGTATCAGAGCCGGCCAGACTACGCGCGCACGATCTTCGTCATCACCGGCGACCATCGGCTCATCCCGATCCCGCCCGGCACGCGTGCCGACCGGTACCACGTCCCGCTGATCATCGCGTCGCCGCTGGTGAAGGCACCACACCGGTTCTCCTCGGTGTCGTCCCACCTGGACGTCACGCCAACGCTGCTCGCGCTGCTCCACGACCAGTACGGGATGCTGTTCCCGGACTCGGTGGCCTGGCTCGGCACCGGCATCGACACCGCGACGGCCTTCCGCAGCGTCCATTCGCTGGCGCTCATGCGGGTCAAGAACCAGCTCGACGACTACCTGGACGGCACGCACTTCCTGTCCGGCGACGAACTGTTCACGCTGGGCCCCGGATTCTCGCTGCAGCCCAGCGACAACGGCGCGGTGCGCGACAGCGTGCGCCTCAAGCTGTCCCGATTCCGGGCCCTCAACGCGTTCGTCACCTCCGGCGACCACCTTTGCCCCTGCGGCACCGTCGACACGACCAACACGGCGCAGCGTGCCGCAGATGATTCCGCCTGGGCGCGCGCGGGCCTTGTCGGGAAGACGCCGACGGACGCATTCGAGCAGGCGCGCGCCCTGGCCACAACCGGTCAGTACGACAACGCCCGCGCCGTCCTGCGCCGCCTGCTGCGTGACACGCCCAGCTTCCACGATGCCCGCCTGCTGCTGGGCAGGACCTATGCATGGCAGCGGAACTTCACGGCTGCCGCGTCCATCTATGCCGACGTGCTCCGCCGCGATCCCGACTACATGGACGCGTACGCCGCGCAGGTGGAACTCACCCTCTACGAGGCCGACGGACCCCGGGCGCTCCAGCAGGCCGACAGCGCACTTGCCCGGTTCCCCAGGGCCGGCGAGCTGATGATCGACAAGGCGCGAGCGCTCAATCTCCTGGGGCGCCGCGCGGAGGCGCTGGCGGTGCTCGATGCCGTGCGCGCCACGGATCCGGCCATCCGCGACGCGCGGGCGTTGCGCGCGCAGTACAGCCGGTGAGAGCGCGCGCGCCCGTTGCCGCCACTGCGCCCCATTCAGTACCTTAACCGCCTCGCACGACGTCGCGCAGGCTTCCTCCAGCACAGGCGTTCGCATGGCCACGTACAAGTACGCGAAGGTCCCCGCCAAGGGTGAGCGGATCTCCTACGAACACGGCGTACTCCATGTTCCCAACCACCCGATCATTCCCTTCATCGAGGGCGACGGGACGGGCCCGGACATCTGGCGCGCCTCCGTCCGCGTCTTCGACGCGGCCGTGGAGAAGGCGTACGGCGGCGAGCGGAAGGTCCACTGGATGGAAGTCTTTGCCGGCGAGAAGTCATTCACGACGTACAACGACTGGCTGCCGCAGGAGACGGTGGACGCGCTCCAGGAATTCCGCGTGTCCATCAAGGGCCCGCTCACCACGCCCGTCGG